>JBPCVB010000497.1:0-4261 GCA_051010855.1 Pirellulaceae bacterium
CCCGCGGCCCAGAATTTCCACGTCCGCTTCGACATGCTGTACGTCGTCCGCTGCTCCCGCGTTCTCAAAGAAATCCGCCAACACCGGTCCTGGATCGACTGCCAACCCGCTCTGCATCCGTGACAGCGCCCGGTCGGGCCAGCCCACCGGCCTGGATTCCGGCCGTGCGATATGAGAATGAAACTCGTCTTCGTCCTGGGTCGCAGCGGCACGGTCGGGTGAACCAGGAAAATCCTCGCCGCTAACAAACCGGGTAAACCCGGCGATGGAGACCAGCCGTTCAAAAGAAACCTGATCATGGTCCAGCAACCACATCAGTCCCAGCGAATGCCCCACGGCAAGGTCAAAATGCATTGCCTCCTTGAAAACGAAATTGCCCCAGGCGGGCAGACAGGTCACCTCGACTTCGGTATCAGGTAGCAATGCCCTTAGCCGCCCGGTATGACGTTCCCACAACCAGTCATCGCAGGCCCATCCGCCAACACAGATAACTTTCACGACAGGGCCTTCTGCGAAACCAGCTCTCCAATTGCGTGGACCAGTTCGTCAACGTGTTGTTGAATATGCACGGCCGACAAGGAAATTCTCAGACGCGCGGTGCCCTCCGGAACGGTGGGCCGACGAATCGCACCGACGAGGAATCCACGCTCCAGCAAGCCGGCGGCCACCTGCAGAGTTGATTTCGAATCACCCAGCAACGCCGGTACGATCGCGGTGCTCGAGTTTGACGTGTCTAGTCCCAGTGCACTCAATTGGGCCCGGAGATGGTCGGACAGTTTCTGCAGTTGGTTGCGCTGCGTGTCCATCTCCGTTACCAGATCCAGTGCCGCGTCGATCATGCCCAGCACTGCGGGCGGCAATGCCGTCGAATAGATCAATGCCGCGCAGCGATTAACCAGGTACTTGCGCAGTTCCGCAGAGCACACCACGCAAGCACCGTAACTGCCCAGTGCCTTGCCAAAAGTGCACAGGACAACTTCATGATCGGCTGGATTGCTCACCAAACCCATACCTTGCTGACCCAGCACGCCAGTGGCATGAGCTTCGTCGACGAACAGCATGGACCGGTATTGCGCCGCCAGTTCACGCATCCGCTCCGCATCCAGTCGATCGCCGTCCATCGAGTACACCGATTCGCAAACAATCAGGGCCGCGTCGTCGTTGGTAACATGTTGTTGCAACAGTCGCTCAATGTGATCCAGATCGTTGTGTCGGAAGCGATGTTGTCGGATACCGGCGGCCGCCAGGCCAAAATGGGTACTGGCGTGACACAATCGATCGGTAAATACATGCAACCGACCTGAGTCCGCAGCAAACAACCGGCGATCGGTCAGTGCCGCCAGAACGCCGGCGGCTGTTTGAAAGCCGCTGCCGATTAACAGCGCGGACTCGCTGCCTTTCAACCGGGCGATCTTTCTTTCCAACTGCTCGCAGGCTGCCAGATTACCAGAGATCAGACGCGACGCACCGGCTCCCGCACCATAGCGTTGTGCCCACTCGCCTGCCGCGGCAATGACTTGAGCATGCCGCGACAATCCGAGGTAATCGTTTGAGGCGAAGTCGACGAATTCACGGCCGTCGATCCGCACCCGGCCCCCATCGAGACGCTCCACCACGCGCAGATGTCGCCTGTCCGAATCGGGAAGGTGATTGAGGTAGTCGGTAATGCGATCGTTGACGTTCATTGGGGCTGGGACATGCAAAACCACTTCATCATTCGAAATTCCTTGTTCGATATTCGATATTGGCTCGGCGAACCGCAGAATGTCGTACAAGGAATGTCGAAGGCAGAAAGCCGCGCTCGAATGTTCGAGGAGCAGCTAACGCGAAGCGTTATTAGAACCTTGCGGCTGGTGAACCGACATGGGGTTGATGTCGTCCGGCGATTTTCCTGCGGCCGCCATCATGTGACGGGCCAGACAACGAGCCAGTGGCACGCTTTCAAAATAGTCGAATTGTGGATAGGGGTCAGACCACCAGCCCTCATAGATTCCGGGTGAATCATGGCGTACGACTTGCCACAGATCACACACGATCACGTCGGGGAATTCAGCGACCACTTCCGCCGCCCACTCATTTTGCTGCTTCATGCCTCCCGGCTCGTAGCCCGGTGGACGATTGGGAACCGTGGACAGCCCTTCCGGCAACGGCGTGCAGGTGATCCAGACCAGCCGCGCTCCGGTACGCTCCAGCAATCGAATTGCCTGACGCAGGTTGGATTGCCATTCAACCTTCGACTCGATCCGGTCGCGTCTGCCAAAATTGAATGCGATGACATCCCATGGCTGATGAGCGGAACGCATGTCGCCCACGTAATGATGCAGTCGCGTCCAGTTGGAGGATGCTCCGGTGGTGGCCGGTGGATGAAAGATGTTGGCCTTGCCAGACAGTGCTTCCTTGAGCGCGCGATCGTAGTTGTAACTGGTCATATCGCCCAGCGACAGGCAATTAGGCAGGCCCGCCTGGAATTGGGCAAGCGGGTTACCGAAGTACTCAAAGCGGATGCGCGTCGCCACAATCGCATCGCCGTCGGCGCGCCCCTGAACAAGTACGGATGTCTCACCAGGCTTCAAGGCAAGGATACTGAATCCGGACATCAAACCCCGCCGTCGACCCAGCGTAACCGAATACAGCTGCGACTGCTGGTCGACCATGTACTGGCCGGGCCTCTGGCTGTTGATCAGGATGCCGCCAAAGCTCATGGGCCCATCGGCTGGCGGCGCTGACGAGAGTACAAATCGGTCAAGATTGCGTACTTGCTGTCCGTACACGCGATCGCGCTCTGCCTGATCCCGAAACTGCATGCTGACGTACAATGGATCGGGCAATTCCCAGCTCAGCGCCTGATTGTTTTGTGGATCCCCATCTGGCGACGAAAGATCGAGTGTCATGGAAAGCCGACGGTTGGCCAGATCGATACCGGGCCGGGTCAGCTTCATCAGGATCGGTGTCCCGTTAGGGATAGACACCTGATAGTTGCGATCGCCAGTCTGCAGCGTAAACGAGTACTTTTGCCGGTCGATAACCAGGCCGTCGACCATCAGCTCCTGGCCACCAGACACCGTCGGGGTGGACGCTTCCTGTGCCATCGACGGGATCGTCGCTGTGATGATCAGCAGAAACAGCGTGAGCGTGAGGTAGCGGGGCAGGGGCATCGTTCGACCGGGGCAGGGGACCGGATTCCGTCTTTCCTGATATTAGTCGGAAAGGGCTTTCGCGGCAGCGCCGATTCCCGGCCCGAGGCCGACTCTTTTGCGGGCGGTGACTATGCCCAGGCCGATTCTGGCGGCTATGATAGTGGGCTACCGCCGAACAAAAATTGAATCGATATGAGAGAGTGTGCCATGAAACGCCTTGTTCTGATTGCCGTGCTGGCGGGTCTGCTGTACCCCGCAGGACTGGTCGCCCAGCAGTTCCAGTACCCCGAAACACCCACCGTGGAGGTCATCGATGATTACCACGGAGTGAAAGTGCTGGATCGTTTTCAGTGGCTGGAAACCGATGTACGTGAAAGCGAGGAAGTCGCTGACTGGGTAACCGCCCAGAACGACGTGACCTTTGGTTATCTCGAGTCCCTGCCGCATCGCACCGAAATCGAGGAACGATTGACCACGCTGTGGAACTACGCAAAGTTCGGCACGCCATTTAAGGTCGCTGACAAATATTACTTCACCAAAAACGATGGCCTGCAGAACCAAAACGTGCTGTACCGCATGGACACTCTGGACGCCGAGCCGGTCATGGTGCTGGATCCAAATACCTGGTCGGACGACGGCACGATTGCCCTGGGCGGATTGTCATTCAGTGACGATGGCCGCTACATGGCTTACGGCATTCAGGACGGCGGTTCGGACTGGCGCAACTGGCGGATCATGGACACCGAGTCCGGCGACTTGCTGGATGACGAATTGAACTGGCTCAAATTCGGAGGCATCACATGGCTGCCCGACAACTCAGGTTTCTACTACAGCCGCTTTCCCGCTCCCGAGGAAGGCGAGGAATTCCAGAGCACCAACCTTAATAACAAGGTCTATTTTCACGCATTGAACACGTCGCAGGATGATGACGTGCTGATCCACGAGGATCCCGAAAATCCCGAATGGGGTTTCCGGCCCCAGGTCAGCGAAGATGGCGACTACCTCCTAATCAACGTGTGGAAAGGCACCGACGATCGCAACCAGTTCTACTACAAGTCGCTGACGGAAACCGACGCCGAACTGGTTCGCATGATCGATGATTTTGAGAACGAGTATTCCTACAT
>JBPCVB010000498.1:0-7663 GCA_051010855.1 Pirellulaceae bacterium
CGCTAAGTGTGACCTTCTCCAGAAACTGGCGGTTGACCATGCATCGGCAAACGATACTTCCAGAACTGGTCCGTTTGGCTTCCATCGGCGCATAGCCGACGAGCAATTTGTCTCCGTCCCGAATTTCCATACTGACGTGGACGAAGCGCTCCAGTTCACCTTCGGGTTTGAACTCCAGTTCCACCCAAACTTCATTGGGTCCGTTCGCCTGAGCCCGCACCTCGATGCCCAGTGCCTGAGCCCGTTCGGTGGAAACAATCTCAATGGACATCTCCGCCCGGCATTCATTTGCCGAAAGGGCAACCAGCGAAGCGACTGCCGTAATACCTGCTGCGATGGCTTTCCTGAAGGCGTGCATGATCGAGCCTTTGTTCGGTGTCAGTGTCGTTCACACAATCCAGCGCAAGTTTGACGGCAATGATATGGATTTGTTTCAACAATTACCGTCCGGTTCCATCGGCAGTTACTCCAGCACTTGAAACAAACCGATCTGGGTTGTACTCATTCCAGCAGCCAACGTCTTATTTTGACGGAACGTGCGTCACTTTGGGTTCTTTCGTGGTCCGAACGACTGTTGGTAACAATTCGATCGTCAGCCCGTCTACCTGGACGGTCCCTTGCATGTTGTCAAGAGTCGTAATCGTTGGTCTAGTCAGCGTGACTTCTTCGCCGTCGATCATTTGTTTGACCGTGAGTTTGACCTGGACCAAATCGGGACCTTGATCGAGGCTTCGAATTACCTTGTCCAGTTCTTGGCGATCGGCGTCGTCCGAGCATGCAATGATCACGCTGTTGGATACTGGTTCCGGAATCAGGATTGGAGCGGCAGTCTGGTCCTCTGTTTGCAACCTTGATTTTTGCCAGTTCTCAAGCGACGAGTACACATCTTCTGCCGGCGCGTTTTGCAACTGGTACACGGTCCAGTTCCATTCCCTGGCTCTCTCAATGTCGAGTTGATCGACCAGGTTTTGTACCACATCGATGTCGCCTGTCGGACCGGCAACGATCAACGAGTTGGTTGGGTAATCAACAGCAAGCTGAAGAGCCATCAAGGTTCTGCCATCTTGAGCCATCGCTGTTCTGCCATCTTGCTCCGACGTTGGGCTGTTGAAGTCGAACATTGGCTCGAGCAGGGCGCGAATAGTCGTTGCATCCAGGTTGTTGATGGCGATCGTTTTCGAAGTTCGTTCGGGCGTCGATTCATGTTGTTGTTGAGCAAGAGTTGAACTGGCAGCGAAAACGAGTGAGAGCATTGCCAGACAGACTGTTTTTGTGTTTACCATCGTTGTGAACTCCTCCAAACATTGAAAACTGCGTGAATCCCGGGATCTAATACAGTGAATTGTGATTCCAGACAACGGCGAACGTCGTTCCGTCCCGGTCTGATAGCTGGTTCCCTTGCGAAAAAAGACCGCTGTCGGATTTGACAGCGGTTCAGATGAAGCTTCCACTCTATGATGATGGGCGAAATAGCGAAGCCGGATCTTGCATGGTATCGACAATCTTTGCGTCAATCGATGTCCAGAGCAGGCAACTACTGCAAGACATTATTTCGCAGAGTGAAACACACGCGTTTTGAGGCATACGAATGACAACAAAACCCGGATTCCTTGTCCTTCCTTTCGCATTTCTGTTGATCATTACCCACGTGGCATCCGCCCAGCAAGCCTTTTCCTGCGGCGACATTTGCGATCCGGAAGAACTGGGTCTGGACGCCGAAAAGCTCGAGAGAATTGATGAGACGTGTCTTAAGTGGATCGAAGACGAGAAGATCGCCGGCTGCAGCGCGATGGTTCTGCGCAATGGCAAACTGGCCTACCTCAAATGCTTCGGCCATCGCGACCGTGAAGAGGAATTGCCTGTCGAGCGAGGCACGATCTTTCGCATTTATTCGATGTCAAAACCGGTCACCAGCGTTGCGGCGATGCAACTGATTGAACAGGGAAAGATCGGACTGGACGATCCCGTTTCCAAATACATTGAAGGCTTTGAAAACCTGACCGTTCTTAACGTCGAGGACAGTGAACCGGAAGAGATCCCTGCAAGGCGAGAAATCACCGTTCGCGACCTGTTGTCGCATACATCGGGGCTGACCTACGGATTCTTTGGTGATTCGGAGGTAGACAAGGAATACCGCAGGCTGGGCATTCTCGTGATGGACAGCGACCTCGAACATATGTGCAGCAAATTAATCACCATTCCACTTCTTTATCAGCCCGGCGAACGTTGGCATTACAGTGCATCAACCGACGTGCTTGGTCGAGTGGTTGAAGTTGCATCAGAACAGACACTGGCTGCGTATTTTCAGCAGCACATATTTGAGCCGTTGGGCATGACCGATTCGTTCTTCACTTTGCCTGAGGAAAGACAATCACGTCTTGCGCAGATGTACATACCGGGTCTGGAACCGGCATCGGAGTGGGAGTCGTTTCGCTTCAAGAACCAGCAGAACAGATTCTATTCCGGGGGTGCAGGACTCTGTTCGACGATTGACGATTACGGTCGTTTCGCTCAAATGCTCGCCGCCAAGGGCGAGCTTGATGGAGTCCGCATCCTGAATCCGGAATCCGTAGGCACCATGTTCACTAACCAACTGGAAAATCTCGACAAGTCAACCCGCGGATTCGAGTTTGGGCTGGGATTCAAGATTAGTGACCGAGGTGACAAAGGCACTGACTACGGTTGGGGCGGCGCTGCAGGAACCCGCTTCTGGTCTAACCCCGACAAGAATCTTTCCGTGCTGTTCATGGTCCAGATCAAACCCACCAACGAGCAGTTCGGTGAACAGATTCTGAATCTGACTTATCGGGCGCTTGACGAATAGTACTCTGCTGCATGAGGTCGCTGGTTAACCGCTTGTCGACTTGAAGGCCAGGTACAGCATGCCATAGGTATCGCGGCGGTCAATCAATTGCAGGCCGCGCGCGGTGGCAAACGCTTCCACCTGGCCTGGTGCGATGCGAAGTTTCGGATAAGAGCTGGCCGCCATTTGCCAACCGTTTGGTGACCGGGTGTGAATGATGTCATGCACACGCAAACAGTCCGGCAGGTATTCGAGAAAGCAGGTATGGATGCGATCGTCATCAGAACGGACCGGGATGAACCGGTCGTTGCCTGCAAGTTCGCTCGAAACATAGTCGCGAAAGGAAACACAGAAAACACCGTCGGCGGTCAAAGCGTTCGCGACACTGGCTATGAGTTCGGCTACATGATCCGCCGATTCCAGATGCGTCAGCGTGTCACCCATGCAGACAATCACGTTGACCGGACGATCCAGGTGCCCGGCGAAATTCAGTAGATCGTCATTGATCGTGTGAATTGGAAGTTCTTCGGCATCCGCAATCGCCTCAAGTTCTTCCAGCAATCGTCCGCAAGTGTCCACGGCGAAGACTTCGTATCCCAATCTGGCCAGCGGCACGGCCTGAATACCATGGCCACAACCCAGGTCGACGGCGATTGTGTCAGGCCCAACCCGCAGGCCGACGTCACCAAAATATGCGGACATGCTTTCCGTTGCAGCGTCGAAGTCACCGACCATCCAGGAATAAATCGGACCAAGGTGATTGGCATAATGCTCGGAAACGGAATTGTTCATGCAGCGCACGAAATGTCAACGATCAACGTAGGTCCAGTAGACGATGGTGTGTTTTGCAGTACGAAAAGTCATACCTCGATACGTATCGCTCGAATTGCCATCCTCAATGATAAAGATCCGGTCATCAGGCGTCGGGATTTCCGGTTTGTTTCCCGTAAGAATTTGCGGGGATGGCGAGCCATTGATGAATGATTGAGGATCGTTTTCGTTGACGCCGTGCGTTTCCCGATAGTTTTTGGCCACGGTGTCGGCCAGCAACCTTTCGAATTCGTTTGCAGCACAGGGCACCTCGACATCCAGCGTTGATCCACCCTGCATGGGGACAAATGAAGCGTACAGTCGCGAACCAGCGGGAAGTGTGTCAGGCAGATGATCAATCGATGCCTCAGGCAACCGCTCGCGCACCGCATCGTAATCGGTGATATCACGGAACTTTTCGCCAACATTGGGCGAACAACCGGTCAACAGCGAAGCCAGTGAGAGTACGAGCAAGCAAGCGTACCGCCAGTCAGGAGCATGCATCTTAGAGCCTGATGTCAAAGTAGCCGTCGTCGGCAGCATTCGATACTAACCATTGCTTGACTCGACCGAAACATCGGTGGTGCGGCAAAGCGCATGAAAAACGCAGCCGGATACGGTGATCTGGCTGCGTTGAGTTCTTTGATACTCGTTGTATCGCGGTGTAAAAGTCAGGTGATGCTGGAGGGCTGGAAGTCGAAGTCGTCGTCGTCATCGTCGTCGTCTTCATCCTCGTCGTCGTCTTCATCGTCGCGGTCCTGCCGGTCCTTGATCTTCTGGACCTCGTTACGCAAGGCGCGGATTTCGTCGCGCAGGGCTTCCAACTGGTCGTCTTTGCGGCGAATCTGCTCGCGTTCGGATTCCAGTTCGGTATACAGCCGACGCAAAAGTTCGGTTTCCTGTGCATCGTCGCGATCCCCACCGGCCCGGCGCCGGTTTTGGTTAGCCTGGTCACGCGCTTCACGGGCCCGTTGCCTCTGCCGCTCGGTTCGCTGGCGTCGTTCGACGTCGCGGTCCCGGCGGGTCTCCCGGGATTCCAGCTCGCGTCGAATCCGTTCGGCTTCAGTTTGCTCCCTGTCGCTTTCATCATCGTCACGTTCCCGCGTTTCCTGAACGCGTTGTAGATGTTCGAGTGCCTGCTCGTAGGCTTCCCGTGCTTCACCATAGTCGCCGCGGTCCCGCATTTGTTCCATGTATTCGCGGTATTCGTTCAACCGCTCTTTGGCCTCGGCCATTCGCTGTTCGACTTCCTCACGCGACCGGTCACGACGGGAGTCCAGTCCCGATTGCATTTGTTCGATGGCCTGCTGGAGTCGGGCAATCCGTTGCTGGACTTTGTCAGAGTTTTCACCCTCGTCTGCTTCGGCCTGTTCCAGCGAGCTTTCAATAGATTCTCGCATCATCTCCTGCAGTTCCTCGATCGAATCCCATGGCGCGTCTTCCAGGTAGGAGCTGCTTTCCATGGCTTTTTCGATCATTTCCTGCAAAGGCATTTCATTGAGCATTTCCAGGTTGCTGTCGAGCAATTCACGCATGCGGTCGGCATCGAATTCGCCGCCTTCCAGTTCCTCAGCCCACTCTTCCCAACGCTGGGCATATTTCTCGCCCCATCCTTCCCAGACCTCTTCCTGTTCAGCGGCCCAACCTTCCCAGTGGGCTTCAAATTGTTCCGCCCATTCTTCCCAGCGGTGTGAATGCTCTTCGGCCCAGCGTTCGATCGTTTCCTCGTGCTGGGCTGCCCACTCCTGCATGGCCTGCGCCGCTTCTTCAGCCTGGCGTTCCGCCCGTTCGTCGGCACTTTGGCCATTCACGGCCGCGGGCAGCGTCATCAAAGCCAGTGCCAGGTGCCAAATCAGGAAATGATTGCGTTTCATGGGTCTCTCCAAAAAGTGGGGGAATAATTTCATTTGATACGTGACGTTTCGTTTTGAAACGTGATGAAATCGGGTCTCGCTATTCTGAGTGGCTAACCGGATTGCGTTCCAGTTCGCCCAGCCGTCGTTGCAGTGATTCAATCTTGTTGTTTAAC
Organism: Pirellulaceae bacterium; assembly: GCA_051010855.1. Classification (GTDB taxonomy): domain Bacteria; phylum Planctomycetota; class Planctomycetia; order Pirellulales; family Pirellulaceae; genus CAJQPP01. Next base: position 5,643 of record JBPCVB010000498.1, read on the forward strand.
CGCTGTAATTCGTCTTGTTCACTGTCCATCGCACGGGTTTCCAGCAGCAATGTTCGCAGTTCCATGCTCATTGCGTCGGTCATCGAGTCCTGGTCCTTGTGCGATTGGTCATTCAGCACAGCCAGCCGATGCAGCGGGCTGACGACATCGCCGATTTCCACCGGGGGAAGTGTGGGCTCGGAAGGTGTGGTCAGCAGCACCGCTGCGAGGCCGGCCGCCGCCAGGGCACCACCCGCCAGCAATGTGCGGGCTGTCGGTGCGGCAGCAGATTTTGGAGATCGAAAACTGGTTTGCAGCTGGGTCTTGGCAAGTGATTTGTTCAGCAAGACCGGCTCCAGCAATTCGACTTTCTGGCAGACGTCCGGTTGATCGTGAGTCACCAGCCAGTCATTAACTCTTTCAAATTGCCGGTATTCGTGGCGACAGCGTTCACAGTCATCGAGATGCGTTTCGAGCAAGGTGACTTCGCCCGGTTCCAGTTCGCCGTCAATGGCGGCACTGATCAGAGGTTGATATTGGAAGCAGTGGTTATTTTCGATTTCGTTTTTCATTCGTATTGATCCAGCCAGCCGAGTTCCGTCAGCTTTTTGGCCAGTTGTTGTCGAGCCCGAAAGATCCATGTTCGAACCTGTGCCCTGGTGCAATCGAGGACTTCCGCGATTTGTTCATAGGTCAGGTCGCCGGAGATCTTTAGTTTGAGAGCTTCAGCATGGTTCTCAGGTAACTCTTCAATCAGTTGGTTAATGGTGGCCTGCAGTTGATCAACGCTGGATTCGTCGGAATGCGGCGCGACGGGTTCGTGTGCACTGGACAGCGCCACTTGTTTTCGTCGACCGCGTTTTCGCAACACGTCAATCGACAGGTTGCGAACAGTCGTGAACAGCAAGCCGGCAAAACGACTTTCGCATTCCAGCAAATCGCCATTTCGCTCCCGCTGCGTCAGCCGCACAAATGCTTCCTGTACCACTTCCTCGGCATCGCAGTCGTTTCCCAGCATCCAGTACGCGTAGCGACACGCGCGCTGGCGGTATTCGGGAAACAACGCCGCGATGATCGATGTGGGTCGCGGGTACACTTGGGCGGACGACGTCATCATTCAGTTGATCAATCAGGTTGTGAGCTTCGGTGCTCCTGTCAGCGGGTGCTGTCCCGCCAGAAACAAGAACGCTGGGATGCCGGCAAGTCGCAGAATAATCCCCTGATTCGCCGACAATTTCGGGATATTAGCGCGAACCTCGGATTTCCCCGCGCGGTTTCCGCATATTTTGGGAAAACCGCGGAATCTGCGAAGAGTCCAATATCACAGCGGAACCGCAAGTCGCCGGAAAACGCCGGATTTTGCGGGCAATTCGGGCGTCACACACACAGTTGGCGGGCGTTTTTTCCCGATATGATCGAGTAGACTGCGAATGAACTTGTGATGGGAAAATGGTCCGGGAAGACAATGAAAGGCAAATGGCTAACTCGTGAACTCGATCACAAGCTGGCAGCCCCGATGTTTGCCGTTTCGCTGGTCGTACTCGGGTTATTTGCCGTCCTCTTCTACCTGAATGACCTCGAGGCTGGCGACGGCCTGGTTTTTCGTGGTTGCGCCATCGGGTTAGCCATCTGTTACCCGGTGTTTTGGCTGGAGACGCTGTTGCATTTGCTCAATGGCAGTTCCCGCATGAAGCAGCACATCTGGTTTTGCTTGCTACCCATTTCGCGGATCGGAGCTCGCGATCACGATACCGGCACCATGATCTGGCTGCCCAGTTTGGGGTGGCGCGAAGCCAACCGGCCGCTGGAGCGACGTCTGGCTCGTGCCTTCAGCATTCCGATGATCGTGGTCGCCCTTTCGGTGCTGCCGATTATCGTGCTGGAGTTCTTCTGGAGCGACTACGTCGAGGCCACGCCGTGGCTGCAATTCGCCATGGATGTCGCAGAGGCCTTCATCTGGTCGGCATTGACGTTTGAATTTGTGCTGATGATCTCGGTCGTCAAGTATTCGATGCTGTACGTTCGTAAACACTGGATTGATC
>JBPCVB010000499.1:0-4879 GCA_051010855.1 Pirellulaceae bacterium
TGCCCGAGTACGTACATACCAAAGGCGGCGGCCCGCGAGGCGACTTCCTGGCCGATTCGTCCCAAACCGATAATGCCCAGAGTCTTGCCGCATAGCTGGGTACCGGAGAATTTTTTGCGATCCCATTTGCCAGCAAGCAGCGAGGCATGAGCCGGCGCGATGTTGCGTGACAAACCCAGCATCAACGCCATAGTGTGTTCTGCAGTGCTGATGGTGTTGCCGGCTGGCGTATTCATCACGACGATACCCAGTCGCGTCGCCGCTTCCTTGTCGCTATTGTCGGTGCCAACGCCCGCGCGAGCGATGGCCTTTAACGTCGTATTGTCTTCCAGTGCCTCGGCCGTAATTTTGACGCCGCTGCGGCAAACGGCACCATCAAACCCTTCCAGTGCATCGCGCAATTCCTCGCCAGCCAATCCGGTGTGCACTTCGTACTCGATGCCATCGGCTTCGTCGAGCATTCGCAAGCCCTCTTCGGCAATGTTGTCCAGGACGATAATGCGAACGGTCTTTTTAGTCACTTGTTCCGGCGAATCGGCGACGGGCGTTGATGTGGACATGGCCTCTGGTTGGTTGGGGCTTGAGGGTGAGAAAACGGACCGGGCTTTGTTAGCCGTTGTTGTTGGCAAAGTCCTTCATGAATGCGGCCAGCGTGGCAACACCTTCGGCTGGCATTGCATTATAAGTCGAAGCCCGGATGCCGCCGAGACTGCGATGACCTTTCAGTGTAATCATGTTGGCCGCGGCCGCCTGGTCGAGAAATTGCTTGTCGAACTCCGGATTTGGCGTGGTAAACACAATGTTCATGATGGAGCGGTCCTGAGGACGAGCATGACCGCGGTAGAATCCACCACTATTGTCAATCACGTCATACAGTATGGATGACTTCTGCTCGTTAATGGCGCGCATTTTTTCCAGCCCGCCAATGTCTTCCTGCAGCCAGCGACACACCAGCCCCAGCACGTACACGGCAAACGTCGGCGGAGTATTGACCATTGAATCACCGGCCACGTGTTTGGCGTAATTCAGATAAAGTGGCAAGCGATCACTGGATCGATCCAGCAAATCGCGATGGATCACGACGACAGTCAGTCCGGCCACGCCAGAGTTTTTTTGGGCACAAGCGTAGATCAGTCCATATCTGCTGACATCAACCGGGCGACACAAGATGTCCGACGACATGTCAGAAACCAGCGGAACTCCGCCCGTGTCCGGTTCGTTTGAAAACTGCACGCCGTGGATCGTTTCATTGGACGTGAAATGAACGTAGGCAGCGTCGTTTGAATAGTCCAGTTCCCGGGGCGCTGGCAAGCGACTGAAGTTCTCGCTGTCTCCATTCCATGCGTGATGCAGTTTGCCAAACCGCGAAACCTCGGCAGCACTTTTCTTGCCCCATGCTCCGGTCACAATGTAATCGGCGGTCTGGTTCTGATCGACCATCAGGTTGGCCGGGATCATGGCGTTCTGCAAACAGGCACCGCCCTGCAAAAACACAATCTCGTGAGAATCGGGGACGGCAAAGACGCTGCGAAAGCGGTCACGCGCATCGTTCAGGATTTCCACAAACGCTGCACTGCGGTGGCTGATTTCCAGAATGCTCGCACCGACGCCCGGCAGGCACAACATTTCATCCCGAATTCGCTCGAGGACGGTCTCGGGCAAAACAGCAGGTCCGGCCGAAAAGTTGTAAGCGCGTTGCGTTGCAGTTTGAGTAGACATGGGTCCCTTCACCAAGGCTATGAGTTTGGTTGCGTGTCCTGATTATGAACACTGCTTGCCGGTTGGGGGAGTCCGGGGACAGCGATTTGCGAGGAGAACTATTACGCGGGCGAAGCCACAGACGATTTGAGAATCGTTATGGGCCAGCGACTGTACGCTGCCACCACGCGGGCCGCATCTTCGTCAGGCACGAACACCACGGCGTCATCAGGGCCGAGTTGACGCAAGTCGATATCGCCGGCCACCCGCCATTCACGTTCGGCTGACCAGTCCGGCGATTCGCCGTTGATCACCACGAAAAAGGGCTTTTCCCCGGTTGTCAGGCCCTCACGCTGCCCCGCTGTCCCGTATTCGACAGGACGACCGCCCAGCCTTTCAATGGCAGAACGGCGAATCGAGATGCCCCACGGCTCAAAATCCCAGCGGGAAAGATGCGGGCGAAACACCCGGTGCTCGGCAAATTGTCCCAGCGGCAATTCAGTGAAACAAACCACCGGAAATCGGTCCTGGACCAGCAATCCGCTAGCCAGCAGTTTTTGCTGTGCCAGAATCCGGCATAGCGTGGCCAATGGCCCATCTTGCTCAAACGAATTGAAATACAGGTCGTCCCATTGCGACAACCCTGATTGATCCGGCATGGCTCGCTGCCTGCCACGGGTCCAGTGACTAAGAAATTCGCCGTCCAGGGACTGCAGGTCCACGCAAAGCACGTTGCTGTCGATTCCGCGCGCGGTCACCGCAGGGTTGGTACTGGATTTCCTGGCGTGATAAAGGAACCAGTCTGTACAGCCAAAACTACGCAATTGATCAGTTACCGACGGGTTGTTGATTTCTGAATCAACCAGCGTCATCACGAGTTTGCGACTGGTTCGGACTGCATGTTTTTCGGCCAGCCGGTAGATGTTGCCGCCGACGCGGGCATGCAGGATGCGTATCTGCTCTGAAAAAGTAAACACCGCATCGTCCGTCGTGCCCTTGTCCTGATGAAAGAACACGCGGCAATAGTCGTCGCATGGCGTATCGAGAATTCCTTCAATCCAGGCGGCGGTACAGTTCTCGGGAACCGGTTCCAGCTGAATTAGTCTGCGCCGGAACAACTGGCAACCGCGACGCAGAGGCACATCCAGGGTCGTTCCCTTGCCGTTTACAACCACCTGATCACAGGACAACCCGGTCAAAAACGTCCTCATCGCATCAGCGATTTCGGGACAATCGCCCAGACGTTGGCCCAAACGCGAACTGACCAGGGCTACATACTGCCCATCTGGCAGCCCGTCAGGACACCAAAAAAGTGTCTCGGAAGCATGAGCCTGATCGCCGGGCGTTTTGGGGCAACCGCGAACGAGTTTGCCTGCCCGGTGATTTTCCAGGGCGACTTCCGCAAAAGTGCGTAATAAATGGCTGGATTGCACCTGATACCGCAGGATGAGAATGACAAACGAGTGGGGCGTGGGGTCGATTTTAGGATTGAAGGTGCATCCTGTGAAGAACGCTACAGATTCATCAAAACCCCCTGTGAATCATTGGATGTCTTCCCTTTGGAAGGTTGGGCAACAACCTTTCGCAAATATGGCGGCGGGACAAGAGTCTCGTCGCCGTTTTTGTGCGCCTGGTCAATTGCTGGCCGGACAATTGACGCGCGGCGGTGATAGCCGGATATTGCCAGCTTTGAGAAGTTCGTTTCAGGCACTGACAAATCATGAGCGCGGCCATTCTGGATGCCAGCAAGGTCACTCGGACCATCACCAAGCTAAAGCTCCGAATCGAGGAACGATTTCCAGATTCGGGACTGCAAAACGTGTGTGGGCAGTTGGAGAGTATTGCCGGACGCACCCAACAAACGGCCGAGAAAATCAACCAGCCGATCTGGTGGGTCAAGACGCTGGTGTGGGCGCTGGTATTGATGATCTTCATCGCTGGCATGATCCTGCCATTCGTCCTGAAATTCGGATTCAGCGAAGAAGAAATGACGATCAAGTACTTTATGGAGTCGGCTGATCCAGTGTTCAACGAAATCGTGATCATCGGTGCGTTGTTCTTTTTTCTGTTCACGCTGGAGAAACGCGTTAAGCGCAAGCGAGCGCTTTCGGCGATTCACGAGCTGCGATCGATCGCCCACGTGATCGACATGCACCAGCTGACCAAGGACCCCGATCGCGTCATCTCCTCGAAGTACACCGCGACGGAAGATTCGCCCAAATTAACGATGGACCGTTTCCAGTTGCGACGCTATCTGGACTATTGCAGCGAGATGCTTTCCCTCACCGGCAAACTGGCCGCCGTTTACGTGCAAAACTTCGATGACGATGTTGCACTGGCCGCAGTTAATGAAGTGGAATCCGTGACCACCGGACTGTCACAAAAGATCTGGCAGAAGATTATGATTCTGCACGATGCCGAGCAGGAGGAAGAAGGTAACGGGAACGAACAGGAATCCTGAGCGCGATGCGATTAACGAACCATTAGGCGGATAGGAACCGCAGAAAGTCGAACAACGAGCTTTGAATGTCGAAGTGGAGCTGTAGACCTTGCCACGGTCGTCAACCTTTAGAGCACGTCGTCCCAGCTAACTCCGGGAACCGGGACGTCGTACAGTCCTTCCATGTTGGGTTCCAGCGGTGCCTCGTCATCGAATGAGGTCATGGCGTCAACATCGGCCAGTTTGAGGTCGGAATTGAGGGCCTGTTCCCACGTTATTTCCTTACCGCTGTAAGTAGCCATGCGGCCCATGATGGAGGTCATCGTGCTGAGTGCACCGTAATCGCCTTCGTTGGGGAGCCGGCCGCTGGCGAGATCGGCGAACAAATCATGGTGCTCCTGCTGGTGCCCATCGCGTCCACCTGCGCCGAATTCCCACGCCAATTCCCCGGCACTGTCAAGGATCCGGGCACCGCTGATGTCGCAGGTGCCCTCGCTGCCGTGCGCATGTTCGGAAACACTCCGCCAGCAATTTCGGATATGCCGGCACTGGCTGTACATTTTCGCGCCATTGTCGTAGGTGAACTCGACAAAGTGGTGGTCAAAGATCTGCCCAAACTCGGGCGCGTCCCGGACTTCCCGACCGCCCTGACCGTTGGCCGTTGCCGGGTAACCGTCCATGACCCAATTGCAGACATCCAGGTTGTGAATGTGTTGTTCGTCGATGTGATCCCCGCATAAC
>JBPCVB010000500.1:0-4430 GCA_051010855.1 Pirellulaceae bacterium
GTTGAGGTAACCATACCACTCACCGAATTCATGGTCCGGGAAGTGTTTCATGGTCCAGTCGAAGACCAATGCAAACATCTCGGCATAGCGGCGTTTCCCTGTCAGCTGAAAGGCCAATAAACAGGCAATGATCGCTTCGCAGTGCGGCAACCAAAACTTCATGTCCTGCCAGTATTCCTGAATTGGCCGATCGTCGAGGCTGGCGAAATACATCAGACCACCGTACCTGCCGTCCCAGCCTCGCTGCCACATCCACTCCAGCATCTGACAACCAAGATCAATCCATTCCTGGTTTTTCCGTCGTTCACCGGCCCGCATGATGAACCAGGCTGCTTCAATCGCATGGCCCGGATTCAACGTGCGTCCGTCGAAATGATCGATACAGGTACCGTCTGCTGCGATTGTTTCCATCACGCAATTCAGTTCGGGCTTGCAAAAGTCATCACGAATCTCGGCAATGGAGTTGCCGATGATTTCGTCGGCATCGGGCAGGTGAATGGACTGAGCCAGTTCCTGAGCAGTCACCAACGTGATCATGGGAATCCCGATCGACCTGGCAGGCCGTTCGTTCGTGAACTTCGGTGAGGGATCCACGGGCTGCCGACTTTGCTGTACGAATTCGCGAAAGCACTTTTCGGCGATTTTCGCGTACCGCTCTTCGCCAGTTGCTTGCGCCAGTTCGCCAAAGGCAATCGCAGCGAAGCTCTCGGAGTAGGCATAACGACGTTTGCGCAAAGGCCAGCCGTCGCGTGTTACCTGAAACCACATGCGACCATCAGCCGGATCAAACCCGTGCCACTCGACGAATTGCAAAATGTTTTGAGCAGCCTGCAGCCATTCGTCGCGCGGTTCGATATGGTTGTACAGTTCGCCCAGCAACCAGGCAAAGCGGCCCTGTACCCAAATCGATTTGTCAGTGTCAATGACCGACCCGTTTCGATCGAGTGAACTGATTACACCTCCTTGCTCTGCATCCAGTCCATGAGTCATCCAAAACGGCAGAATATTTTTCAGCAGTTCGCGCTGACACTGGCTCCGCAACGATTCCACATCAGATCTGTCTGTCAAATCAAGGCTCACCGGGAATCCTCACCACCGTACAGCGAATACAGGGTCAACCCGGCAAGGTCGCGACGCGTCCCTCCCGTCAGGAGACTGGCCAGGTAGCCCACGACAAAACAGATCGCGATTCCCGCTACGGCATACAGGTAGCTGTGCATCAGGTACACACGCGAGTGCAGCACGTTTTCAAAGAAGTCAGCGAGATCAACACCCGCGACGCTCTGACCTTTAGCTGCCAGAAAAACGGCGCCCATGGCCACGATCGCGGTTGCAGCCCCGAGCAGACTGCCAATCGAGTTGGCGCGTCGCGTCGTGGCTCCCAGAATAAATAACCCGGCCAATACACCCAGGAACAACCCCAGTATGCCGATGAATTCATCAAATAAACTTTTGATGTTCTCATCGACAAACAGCAAACCCGTCAACGTGCCTGCGATGCCCATGAGCAGAGTGACAATGCGAGCCAGCCCCAGAAATCCCTTTTCTGTTTTGTACAGGAGTGGTCGCAGAAAATCAGTAACGATCGTTGTCGCTCCTGAATTCATGCTGGTCGACACCGTTGACTGGGCAGCCGCAAAGATCCCCGCAACGACCAGTCCTGCCAGCCCCAGCGGCAGTTGCTGGGTAATAAACAAGGGCATGATGCGGTCTGCCTGAATCGTGGGATCGAGCATGTCCGGTTTGCTGCGATAAAACATCCACAAGGCGGTACCCAACGCAAAAAAAGTTAACCCTGCGGGTACGGCCATCAGTCCGTTTAGCCAAATGGACCGCGCGGCAGATCGGGAATCCGGCGTCGTCATGTAACGTTGCACGACTGCCTGGTCGGCTGTGTAACTGGATATGTTTTGTCCAAACCCACCAATGATTACGACCCAAACAGCCATCGTCATGAACGAGGCAGATCCAAAGTCGAAATTGACGATGCGAAACTTGTCAGCCTCGGCAGCTGCAGCCAGACTGCCATCGGCCGCACCTGTCCAGGCAAAATACAGACAGGCCAATGCGCCGGCAATCAGTACAAACGTCTGAATGGTGTCCGTCCACACGACGGCTTCGATGCCGCCCAGCGTGCAATAAACGATCGACAACACCCCCATGACAAGCACGCATTGCGCGGGAGTCAGCGGCAGGATGCTGGCCAGAGCCAGCGCCGCCAGAGCGAGCACGACGCCCATGCGAAACACATGGAACAGACTAAAGCTGCCTGAGCCTATCAGTCGTAATGGCCAACTGAATCTTTTTTCCAGGTATTCATAAGCACTTGTGGCATCGATACGGCGGAAAAAAGGCAGGGCCAGGTAAATTGCGATCGGGGCAACTGCCAGAATGATAAAGTTGCCGACCAGATACACCCAGTTCTGGGAAAACGCTTTGGCCGGTACCGCCATGTACGTGATGGAACTGAGCATCGTGGCAAAGATCGAACAGCCGGCTACGAACCAGTGAATTTGCTTGCCACCCCGAAAGTAATCGTCGGTCGTCTTGTTGCGAAAGGAGAACCACGCTCCGATGGCCAGCATGCCGGCGAGGTAGACGATGACTACACCCAAATCAAATTTGCGAAAGGTCGATACGTTTTCATGGACCGTCATCCGGTAGCAGATTCGGGTGCGCACTCGGGGTCGTACTTCGCCACTGATCAGAATGATCTCATCGCCGTGACTTATGGCTGGTGTCGTGACGTGGTTAACAGGTACCTCACCCATTTTGACCCAGCTGCGGGTCACAGTGTGATAGCCCAGAACCGCGTTGGGGAAACCCGGATGGTCAAAGTCACGCAGTTCCTTGCCGGAATCCAGCCACTGACGCAATCGCGATCCGTCGGCGTAACCGGGCACAATGATATGTGCCTGGCCAAACGGCACCGCAGTTCCGGCTGACAATGGTCGTGGCGAATCGGTTTCGCGTCGCCAGCAGGTCGGTCCGACATAACGGTCCGTAGCTGCATCGAAATTCGACGAGTCATACGATGAGGGATCAAAGGACCAGACATCGGAAAGAAACTTCAAATTGTTGAGGTCCGAAGTATCCGAGCCTTCCTCGAACCGCCGTCCCCCAATCACATACAGCCGATCGGTAAAGCCGTCGTGCTGGGCAGTGATCAGCGCATTGCCGCGAGCCTCACCTTCGATTGGCCAGCCAGGAATCCTTTCCCATGTCCATTTGCTCGACTGGTCACGACCCGGATTACACGCCTCCAGCGGCAGCCGCCATACCGTGCGACTGGGCGAAGTCTGTCCCGTTTCGTCAGTGACCTGTCCGGCGACGTAATAAATCCAGTCACCAATCAGTGCAGCGCCACAAGAAGTGCTGGGCGTTGGCAAGTCAGCGATGTCATGGTGTTGAACAATCGACCCAAACTCGAGACTCAGCATGAACACATGGCGTGATGCTCCTTCAGCATTTTCGCCGCCCATTGCGAGGACACCCCAAGGCGTGCTCACAACTGCACTGTAGGCGATCTTGCCCGTGCGGTTCCCATGACTCTCGATGGGCCCCGCGTCGGATCTCCACCTGGGTTGAAGATCTCCAACCGACGGTGGCAGTACCCAAATTCGGTCGTGATATCGCTTGGGCAAATCCCAAAGATCGGGCGAGTCAGGTTCCGCAAAATTTGCTCCCCCAGCGACTATGATAACGCCCTTGTGTTTACCGGTGATCGGTCCAGCAACACCGATCGGATCTGGCAACCGGGTAAAAGGCGCAAATGTCAAACGCTGTTTGGTCTGTGCTGAAACGGGTAAAGCAAGCAGGCAACTGGCAATTGCCAACGCGACCAGTACGGCCGGGCCGGTATATCGTGACTCGGGATGCTGGGACAACATGAGCAAGATTGTAACGCCATCCGCTACGAAGTGGGTGCCGCTGCGCCGCGCTGCAGGATTCCCAGCTCATCGATGCCGGCTGCCCAACTGGCGTATTCGGATTCTGTCAGCGGTGCATACGGAGCGCGGCAATGACCACAATCCAGCCCGATGTATCGCATGATGGCCTTGCGATAGCTCCAGTTTTCCTGTTGGACCATGTATTCTGTTACGCAATTGACTTCGGCTTGCAATCTTGCGGCCTCGGCAATATTACCGTCTTGGAAGTTTTCGTAGATGCCCGCGTAGTATTGAGGAGCGAAATTGTAGGTCGAGCCAATACCTCCCTGAAATCCCATCGTCAGCGCCGCCACAAACTGTTCGTCGAACCCGCTCATCAACGCGACAGGCTTGTCCAGCCGTCTGGCCAGTTGCTGGACGGAAAAGAAGTTGGGGCCGGTGTACTTTAGCCCGCACACATTCGGCAAATCGAACAAGGCCTTGTCACGAGGCCACCGGATGTCGTTGCCGAATGCGTACACCATGAAAGGCAAGTCGGTA
>JBPCVB010000501.1:0-10386 GCA_051010855.1 Pirellulaceae bacterium
CCACCGCAGTAACCACAATCGCGGATGTTGCCGTGAACCATGTCCGACGGCGGCTGAGCATTGTAGTGCGGCGGACGGATGGTCTTTTCGTTAATCAACACGGTGTCAGCAGGACGCGGATAGGTCAGACCAGGGTACTGCTTGACGTGCACGTTAACCTTGGGAGTTGGACCCGGGATGGCGTGCGGTGTGTGATTGTGAATTCCATAGCGTTGCAATCCGGCGGGACCTCCCATCGGAATGTGTGGCGGACCAGGCAAACCGATCGAAGTGCCAACGTGTGGCATGCCGTAGTTCGGTCCTGTAATACCCGAGATGAAGTTCGAGGTGTCCGGTGCGCGACCGCCGGGCATACCTCCACCCATCCCCATACCTCCGCCCATGACGCCACCATAGGCCATGTCGGTGTTGCTACCAGGCATGCCGAGGTCCTTGTTACCGATTCGTACGATCGCCAGGACGCTACCACGACGATCAGCTTCGGAAATCGGATCGACACCGGGATCAAGACGGGTGCTGACCAGCGTATCAACGCCTGCCAGAGCCAGTTCCTGGAACTCGGGATCGGGAACATAAATGACCTTGGTAACAAAGTTGCCAGCCATTACCTGATCAAAATCTTCATCAGTGAACTGAATCGGAATGGCCGAGTGGCTCAGGTAGGAAGCGGTGCGTCGCGTCATGGGAGCGACTTCCAGAGTCGGATACAGTTCCACGCCTTCGCGACCACCAATGTTGCTGACCCGCAGACGATAAACACCACCCTGGTTAAAGTTCTGGCGACCGGGCACAACCAGCGGCACGGAATCAAACATACCGATGCTGCTGACGTCCCAGTTGATTTGCATACCCTGCGGTTGATCGAACAGGATTTGTGCGGTCGAAGGAACGGCCATTCCGTAACCGCCGCCGCCACCACCAGCAACGCCGTAACCGGCACCCATGGCAGGAACCTGCAGTGACGTAACGCCTGGCCCAGGACCAGTAACACCGGGACCGGGCTCGGCCAGCATTTGCGCTGGTGGCAGATTGTGGCTGACAGGCAGGCCGGATCGGATTTTCGGAACCTGGCAACCGACCAGCGCCGCGACCGCCAGCAACATAAGTCCTGCGGATAGTTTCGAATACATTAGTTTCCCCCCTTGGATGTTTTTTTGTCTGACGATTACTCGATCTCGACAGACATTCGCGGGCCAGTTGTGTTGGATCAGGCGTCGCAGTTCGGCATCGCCAGGCGATCGGTAATCACTTCGGCGACTGGTTTGCTTTTTGGCTCTTGCATTGTTGAAGGCGAGGGCCGGGCCACCCCGTTTTCAGCGGTTACAAATGATGTAGACGCTGTGTCGGGGTCCTTCTAGAATGCCGCGCCCCGCAGCGACGAGTCCTTTCGTCGACCGAGGCACACAACCGAACCGGATCCGCGCGCCCGACGAATTCCTTTTCGCCTTGCAGCGCATGGGTCGAACCCCAGTTCTGGTTGTTTCTATGTTCGGCGTCCTATAACGAGATTCTTTGGAAAATCCCTTACAACCCGAACATGAAACAGGAAATTCTGGTAGTGACTGGTGTGCTGGCAGGCGTGATTGCTGCCAGTCACTTCATGTTCGGACTGTCGCCGACCGAACTGTGGGCCGCAAACTCGCCGCAGTCTGCCACGACGCAGCAAGTTGTATCTGGTCCTCCGGCCAACGATGAAGGCTACTATCCTCGGGTCGCTTCAAGTGACTCCGTGCCTGCAAACGATCGGGCCGACAATCACAATCATCTGATCGCAGCCGCAGCGGCCAGCCTCGCCAATTCGCCACCTCTGGAAGCTCGATTGCGTTTCAAAATCAACCTGTTTGACGAAGAGATCAGTGGTCCCGGCCGGTACTATCAAAAAGGGCAGGGCACTCGCTTGAGCCGCATCGAATTCGAATTCGGTTTTCACCAGTCCGGTGTGCAACTGCACCAGTTCTGCGACGGACAAATGCTGTACAACCTGACGATCGCAGGTGAGAAACAGAACCTGGAATATGTCGACTTGCGTGAACTTGACGGCTTGCAGCAATCCGTGGCTTCATCCAGCCGCGTGGCCAGCTGGTTGTCGGTGGGCAGTCTGACGGGGTTGATGGAACAACTGGCCACCCATTTCGACTTCACTGAAATCGAGGAAGTGCAGCTGGATTCGATTCCGGCCATTCGCTGCACGGGCCAGTGGCGAGCGCCGGCACTGGCTCGATTGCTCGAGGGGCAAATCGAGGCCGATGCCGTGCGTGACGATATCGTGCGGTGGCAGCAACTACCTCGCCAACTGCCCCATCAAGTTCGCCTGACGCTGGGCAAGGACGATCGCTTTCCCTGGTTCCCCTACCGCATCGTGTTTGAACAGTACACGTTGCAGGACGAGGAACTGGTAGTTCGCGAGATTGCCGTGCTGGAACTTTATGAACTGCGGCACGCACCCCATCTAACTGACGAGATGTTTCTGATCCCGGACATCGACGCTCCGCCCCGCGAATCAACCGAGTTTTATCGCAAACGAATCCTGCAATTCACCCGGTGACGTTGATCGTCTCTTCGCTCGTGCTCAGTGAAACGACCCCTGCCAGTTCGCGGCATCCGGTTGTCGAGTACGAGCAACGATAAACCAGCGCTCTATCCACCAGGCGTGGGGATTTCAACCAACCACGAGCCATTGATCTTTTTGAATTCGATCGGTGATTCGCGACCGTCCATTGTGATCGTGCCAGTTGCCGAATCGCCGTCAATGTTGACTTCGCCCAGCGTGCCTTTTTCCATGCCAAAGGCCGGCCCGCCTGCCCCCATGGTTTTTTCCATTAGTTCGGTAATGGCACCAATAAATCCAGCCTGATTTGAAACCTTGCTTCCCAGTTCAGCGATTTTCGATTCATCGTTCATCGTTTGCATAGTGACACTGCTTACCACGTCGTCGCTGACGCCGTAGCTGGCAAATACGGCCTTGATCTCGTTGGCTGCCTCTTCCATTTTCGTGGCCTGTTCCTGCATTTCCGGGGGAATCGAAACACCCTCTGGCGGCCCCGCGCTCATCATCGATCCCGCGACGACCATCAGTCCGGCCATCTTGTCACGGGCTTGCGGCGTCAGGCAGCCAAGGAACGTAGGCCAGTCCTTGTTCTTGCCAGCCTCCTGTAACGTACTAAATGCGTCCTGTGGAGTTGCTGAAGTTACGGTTGCGGTCCCACTGGTACAACCGGCAGCCGAGACCATTATGGCTGAAACAAAAAATGCGGCAGCGACGATGCAGCGATTCATGAGCATGCTTTCTGGCTTTCTCTTAATGAACGGAGGCAACATTATCGCAAGCCCTGGCCAGGCGGCAAGCGGTGACCACGGGGAACCGGCAAATCGACTGAATTTGGCATGCCATCACTGATTGCTGCAGCGTACTGCGGCTTGATCAACGAGTCGTTTTGCGACGTCGATGGCCCGTAACAAGCTGGTGCAATCCGCATTGCCAGTGCCAGCAATCTCGAATGCGGTGCCGTGCGCAACACTGGTACGGATGATCGGCAATCCCAAAGTGACGTTGACCGCCTTGTGCATGCCCAGCAACTTCAGCGCAATATGCCCCTGATCGTGATACATGGCCACAACCATGTCGAATTCACCGGCCACGGCGCGACCCATCAGTGTGTCACAGGGCAGGGGACCGCGGCAGTCGATGTCGAGGTTGCGTGCCAGTTCGACAGCAGGCGCGATGATTTCGATTTCTTCCTTGCCAAAGTGTCCCGCCTCACCGGCATGAGGATTCAGCGCTGCCACGGCGATTCGGGGCCGGCGCACCATACCGAGTTGCTGAAGTGAAGCCGAAGCAAATTCATGTGCCAACTTGATCTTCGAAAGAATCCCGCTCGCCGACAGTTCATCCAAAGCGCTACGCAGTGACTGGTGCAGCGTCGTGTGTACGACTCCCAATCCAATTTCCGCGCCGACTTGCTGGCCGGCAGGGATGTACAGCATCATGGCAAAGTCGCTGACGCCGCAACGCTCGGCCAAAATTTCGGTGTGGCCGGGCATGTTGTAACCGGCCTGCAGCATGGCGGTTTTGTGAATCGGACAAGTAACAATCGCATCGGTTTGGCCTGCGCGAGTCGCCTCAATCGCGGCCGACAGATACTCGAATGCCGCGCGGCCAGCCACTGCATCGATCTCTCCAGGCACAACATCAGCTGCTTGAGCCGGGCCCGTGGAGTAGCACGGGATCGCGGTCGAATTCACTTCCCGGGCGTGTTCCGGCGAATCGACATCCGACACATCGAGATCCAGTCCCAATTGCCGGATCGCACGACGCAAACAATTGCCACAGCCCACTACGACAAACCGGTGCTCGTCGTCGAGGGCCATTTGCGACCACGCCTTGGCGATGATCTCCGGGCCAATTCCGGCGGGATCGCCCATGGTGATTGCGATCAGTGACGGGTTGGTGTTTTCTTCACTCATGGCCGAATTTTAGGTGCCCGCCGGGCGGCGAGAAGGGGATTTTGGCGATTTCGGCACAATCGATCCCACTTTGCGCGCGCCACCGACCAGGCTGTCGCCCCATACCAGAACCCAGCAGGATGTCTCGCCTTGCCAATAATCGGGAGCCAACTATGTCGCGTCGGATCAAACGGTCTTTGTTGTGTGGAATAATGTTGTGTTGCTGTGCGCCTGTGGCTCACTCCGAGGCAGCATGGGACTTCGAGTATTTCACTTACGAAGACCATGGCTGGCTGCAAAGTGGATTGCGTATCTACACCGATATCAACGGTGACGCCTTGTCCACACGAGTTGACGTATCCCTGGTACTGTTTTCGCACCTCACCATTATGATTGTGGAAGAGACCGCGGCCGGAACGCAGGTCGATTCGATTACGGCGCCGGCTTCGCTTAACCGACTTGAAGTCATTGGCGGCCCCAACCCCGATGTGATGGAGATGGACGAAATCCTGCTCGGGAGCAATACGCGGGTGTGGTTTTTTGGCGGCGCGGGCAATGACACATTGTTAAATGCCGATCAGATGCAGGGTGAGGCAGGATCCGATCGGATTACGGGCCCCGGACCAAACACGGGGATCGTTACAGCCTGGGGTGGATCGGGCAACGACGTGATCCGCGACTGTGTGATTAGTTACGGTGGGGCTGGCAACGATGTCATCCACACAGCAGACTGGTGGCATTACGCGTACGCCAACGGCGATGCCGGTGTCGATTGGCTAATCGGTAACTCGCCCAACGACCGCATGTATGGTGGTGCCGGGAATGACTTCCTGTTTGGCGGTCATGGCAGCGACCAGCTGTGGGGCAACGCCGGTGTCGACTTCCTGCATGGCGGTGACGGCGACGACACGCTGGATCCCGGCTATCAGATGTTCGGTTATTCGCCTCCGGAAACGCTGACAGGTGCCGGTGGTCGCGATCTGTTCCACCGTTACATCGTGTTTGGCCAGCTGGATGAGCATATCGACGACTACAACTTCTTCGAGGGTGACCGTGAAGAATTCCATGTAGTCGGCCCGTGGTGGTATGGTGGAATCAACCTCAACCCACTCGGCTTTTAGTTAAATAGCCGCATTTCCCCGTTGCGATCACGTTATCCGCGCACGCGTGATCGATTTGAAGGCGGCCCGGGTTTTCCTGACCCGGGCCGCCGTTTTTTGTCCAAATCGTCATTGCCGGAAAAAAATCTCGTGATGCAAACAAGTCGCGCGCGCCTCGTTCCCGGATATCTCCCTGAACCTGCCGGGTCTGATGCCGGATTGTTTTTCAATCGACTTCATTCCCGGGCTAGAATATCGTCACCATCCATTTGCGCGAGGATTTACTGTGGCGACGCAACCCTCGTTTTCAACGCTTCTCGAAAGTGCCCAGAGCGGTGATCGCACGGCGATCCAGCAACTGTTGTATGTGCACTACGACTACGTACATCGGCATATTGCGCGACAAATTGGCCGCAACGATTCGCTGGGTGTGGACACCGAAGACCTGTTGCAGGAAGTCTTCGTTTACGCCATTCGCGACCTGCAGCAGTGTCAGGCGGAAAACGAAGCCATGTTCCGCGGCTGGCTGCGGTCGATCACGCAAAACCGGATTCGCGACAACATCAAGCACCGACGTCGCAAAAAACGCAATGGCAAGATCGTGGCGGCCAGCAACGAAGAAACCGGGTCGCGACTGAACCTGGTTGAACTTCTTCCGGGCGACCAGGAAACACCTAGCGTACGCGTAGCCACCGGTGAGGCCACGCGAACACTCGACGTATGGCTGGCCACCTTGCCTGACCAACAACGCGACGCCGTGCGACTGCGTTATATGGAGCGTCTGTCGCTGCAGGAAATCGCTGAGAAGATGAACAAGACCGAAGCTTCCGTGCGTGGACTGTTGCACCGGGCCAAACAGCGATTGCGTGAACTCATGGGCCGGTCATCCCTGTGGTTTTCCAGAAAGTAGAGACCACGCCGGATGACCGAATCACGAGACTCCCGACATACGCATAAGGACAAGCTGCAGGCCATTGAGCGCGCCATGGACCAGGCAAGGCAGGTTGGCGACGAGTCAGCAGCGGACTCTAGCGCAATTGCCGCCAGTTTGTCACCTTCTGCGTTACCTACAGAAAAAGGCATTACTCGCTGCCCTTCCTGCTATGCCCGCATTGAACTCGATTCGGCAGTTCCCACGGGTCCGGTAACGTGTGCTTCGTGTAATCATGGGCTGCAGTCCGTTCCGGATCCGGAGTTGGGAACACTGATTGGGCCCTACAAGTTGTTGCAGAAAATCGGTGAAGGCGGGATGGGCTCCGTCTACATGGCTCAGCAAACCGAACCCGTTGATCGGCGTGTAGCGATCAAGATCATCAAACCCGGCATGGACTCGCGGGAAGTCATCGCACGGTTCGAAGCGGAACGGCAGGCGCTGGCCATGATGGATCATCCGAACATCGCGCGGGTACTGGATGCGGGTACAACTGATGCCGGCCGTCCCTATTTTGTAATGGAGCTGGTCAAGGGCGTACCGATCACCAAATTCTGCGACGCTCAGCGACTTTCGCCCGGCGAGCGACTGGAGCTTTTCATTCCGGTTTGCCAGGCCGTGCAGCACGCCCATCAGAAAGGCATCATTCACCGTGACCTCAAACCATCTAACGTTCTGATCGCCTTGTACGACAGCCAGGCGGTTCCCAAGGTGATTGATTTTGGCGTGGCCAAGGCAACCGCCGGCAGCCTGACTGACAAAACGATGTTTACACAGCTGGGCCAGGTCGTGGGCACGCTGGAGTATATGAGTCCCGAACAGGCGCAGCTAAACCAGCTGGACATCGATACACGCAGCGACATTTATTCGCTGGGTACGATCATGTACGAAATATTGACCGGCACCACGCCGTTTACTTCGCAACGCTTGCGCAACGCAGCTCTGGATGAAGTCATTCGCATCATTCGCGATGAGGAACCTCCGCGTCCCAGCACGCGTATCAGCACCACCAAAAATATTGCCAACATTGCTGCCAGCCGGCATGTCGAACCAGCCAAACTCAGCGCTTTGGTACGTGGCGAGCTGGACTGGATTGTGATGAAAGCGATGGAAAAGGATCGCACGCGGCGATACGAAACCGCCAACGGTCTGGCCATGGACATCCGCCGCTACCTCGATGACGAGCCGGTGCTGGCCTGCCCACCCTCGGCCGGATATCGGTTGCGCAAATTCGCCCACAAGAATCGTAGCTGGCTGACCGCTGCCGGATTAATCGCAGCCACTCTTGTCGCAGCAGCCGCGATCAGCATTGTGCTGGCCATTCAGTCGACACAACAACGCGACCGCGCCGTCAGGGCCGAACAAACGACCAATGCAGCGTTGACGCGAGAACAAGACGCGCTCAGGAAGGAACGCGTTGCACGCACCGACGCGCAAAAGGCACAACAGCTGGCCGAAGATCGCGCCGATCAAAACCGTTTGCGGCTGGTACGTTCCTTTGTCGACCAGGGCATGCGTCTGGTCGATGATGGCGACATGATGACTGCGTTGCCGTGGCTGGTAGAGGCCCTGAAGCTGGATGATGACGAACGCGAATCAGTACATCGCACGCGGATCGCGTCAGTACTCGGCAACTGTCCCCGCATGAGTCACGTGTGGTTTCAGGAAACTGCGCCCCGAAACTTGCAGACTGCCACGAACGGACCAAGGGTACTCGTTCAGGGATTCTCGTTCGCCCGAGTCGTCGACGTTGATACCGGACAGCAGATCTTTGCGTCTGACTCACAGGACTCCGTACGGTGCGCGGCGATCGGTAGCCAAGGTCGAATGTTGTTGCTGGGCATCGACAACAAATCACGACTGATCGAAATCGACACGGAACACCAGCTATTGGAACTGGAACACGCCTCTCCTGTGCAATTTGTTGACATTTCGCCCGATGGAACACACATCCTGGTAGTTTACGGAGACACCGGTCAGGTTTATTCAGCGAGTTCCGGCGAAGCGGTCGGCGCGGAATTCCGGCACTCTGCGCAGATTCGCCAGGCCAGGTTTTCGCAAGATGGCCGGATGGTTGTTACGGCGGCCGGAGGCCGCTCGCTGACCGGAACTAATGTCCTGTCTCGCGTATGGGACGCTGCTTCCGGCAAACTGCTGCACTCCATACCGGGCGGAGTCGCAGACCTGAATCCACAAGGGGATCGCTTCGCTGTGGGTACAATCGGCGGCAACACGCGGATTGTCGATTTGGCAACCGGTGACATGGTGGAACAGCCGATGCGTCAGACAGCTGACATTGCCCATGTACTGTTTAGTTCCGATGGTCGACATCTGGTAACAAGCAGTTTTGATGGCACGGCCCGAGTCTGGGACGCCGCCACCGGGAATTCCGTTTGTCCACCGCTGGTTCACGCTGCGGCCGTCCAGCAGGCCACCTTCAGTCCCAATGGTCTGTTGGTGGCCACTGCCAGCGATGACGGCACGGCACGGGTGTGGGAAGTCCAGTCGGGGGAACCGGTTTGTCCCTGGTTGCAACATCAAGGCGCAGTTCAACGCGTAATGTTTTGCCATGACGGACGACGCATCATTACGATTTGTGAAGACAAAACCTGTCGATTGTGGGATTTGGCGCGCGGACAACCCGATCGACCACCGGTTTGCAATGCCTTTGCATTTGATGCCACTTACAGTCCGGATGGCAGCCAACTGGCCGTCCCTGATCTGTCGCACTTCGACTCGTCTCGCATTTGGGACGTAGCCAGCGGACAGGCGTTGACGACTGCCCTTGGCGGATCGAGCGACACACGAATACGTTTCGACAGGTCCGGGCAACGGCTGGCAATCGGCGGTTCGTGGCCAGGCATTCGGATGTGGGATGTCCCGTCCCGGAAATTGCTCAGGGAATTCGGGCATGAACAACAGGGCTTTCTCGATTTCGACTTCAACCCTGATGGCAATTTACTGGTGGCCTGTCCGCAAGACTCAAACAGCGTGTTGATCTTCGATACTGGCAACGGCGCTCTGGTAACCGAATTGAAGCACGAGCAGATCAGTCGCTATGCCAGTTTTCGTCCCAATGGGCGTCAGGTGCTGACCATCAATCGGGACAGGATAGCGCGCATCTGGGATGTTGCCACTGGCCAAATACTCGCTTCGTTCGGCGAAGACAAGCCAATGTTCAGCCGGGGTAGCTGGCATCCGTCAAAAAGCCGCGTCCTGTTGCTATGGGGTGACCACGCTGTTGTGTGGGACGTGGGTTCCGATCAGATCATTACGGCGCCGATGCAACACAACGCAACAGTCTTTTTCGCTGAGTTCGATGGCGAGGGAAACCGTGTGCTAACCGTCAGTTCAGATCGCACTGCGCGAGTCTGGGATGCAGAAACCGGCGCTGCCCTCACGCCACCGATCATGCACGGCGGCGCGACGCCTGGCTCCGGTGCCAGACCTTACGGCGAATTCAGTTCCGACGGACGGCTGATTGCCACGGCCAGCTCCAATGAAACGGCGCGCATTTGGGACGCAGCAAACGGACAGGCAGTGACTCCGCTACTGGAACATTCGGATGTCGTGCAATTCGCCGGTTTTCGCCCTGACAGTCAGCAAATCGTCACCACCTGTTGGGACTCGGAAATTCGCGTTTGGCCAGTTCCCCACGATCCTCGACCGGTGGAAACGCTGGCCGAGTTGGCGCAACTGTATGGCGGTACGCGCATCGATGCGGATGCAGGGCAACTTCTCCTCCAGGCCGGAGCGTTCAGGCAACTTTTTCAAAATCTGCGTGACAGCCAGCCCGAGGAGTTCCTTTGTTCAACGGAGGAAATCCGTGGATGGCATTTTCGACGTGCCGCAGCGTTAACGGACATCATGTTGACATCGTCGGCTGAGCCTCAGATTCACGAACAACTGGTC
>JBPCVB010000502.1:0-6765 GCA_051010855.1 Pirellulaceae bacterium
CCCATTAACCCGGGCAATTCGGGCGGGCCACTGATCAACCTTGATGGTGAGATGGTGGGCATCAACGTTGCCGTCCGAGTCGGCGCGCAGGGTATCGCCTTCGCCATTCCCGTAAATGACGCCATGGAGGTCGCTGCTACTTTCCTGGGCCGCATTACCGAAGAGCAGATTCGGCATGGGATTATTGCCAAGACCGTTTACGAAAATCACGAGCCAGCAGTGATGGTTCAGTCCGTTGTGGACTTCAGCGATGCCGAGAACGGTGGCCTGAAATATGGCGACCTGATCAAGGAAGTTGATGGGGTTGCCTGCCGTCGTGCGCTCGACCTGCATCGCAAACTGCTGGACAAACGTGCCGGCGAAGAATACGAGATAACGATCGAACGGCAAGGAAAAACACTGACGATCGCCATGCGTGCCGGAACTGCAGTACAAAACGCTCCCGGAGCAGATGTCTGGCGGCAAGTTGGGATCAAAATCAGTCCCATGGCCGAAAACCAGCTCCGTGATATTCATCCAAATTACTCGCGCGGGCTGAAAGTGACCCAGGTGCGTCCGGGCAGCCCGGCCGATCACGAGGGAATACGGCCCGGCGATGTGCTGGTGGCCATGCACGGCTGGAAGACCGAAACGGTCGATAACCTGCGATTCGTCTTGCGACAGGACGATGTCACGTCCGGTGCACAAGTGGTCTTCTACATCATTCGCGGCTCAGAGCCCTTCTACGGCAACATCCGAATCGAAAGCAGCTCTCCGTAGATTGGGAAGCGTTCACGTCGGAGCATACGTTCGCCATACCTGCGATTCTTTGGGCAATTGATTACCCGGCTTCTTTCGCTTGTCCTTCTGCATTGGCCTTTCTGGCCTGGATAAACGACCACACACACAGGATCACAAAGATCCAGCAAATGACGGCCATGGAAACCAGGAATAACAGGGCCCTTTGATTGACGTCCTCCCCGCCCATCATCTTGAACAAGGACATGACGCCACGGGACGTCGCTGCCAGCGCGCCCAGCAGACCCAGCGTCACGGCAATGTGCATGGACATTTTCGTGGATTCGGGCTTGGCTGCCGCGACCAGGCCGCACAGCAGAATCGGTAAGCCTGCAAAAGCGGGAATCAGGGCCGTCACGCTGCGTTTTTTTTCCACGACCGGACCATCGAAGCTCTTCTGCACCTCGGCTCCGATGCCGACCGCACGGTCTCCATCGGTCACGGTCTCGCTGGGCATCAGGTACCCGGCCATTCCGATAACGATCAGCAGCAGGCCAGTTACCATGGCTACGTTTTTCATGCGCAAGCTTCCTTTTTATGCGACGCTCAGACAGAGGATTGGGTCAGGGTGATCATCATAACGACCGTTGTTGACACGGGCGAGTCGCCAAGGCCAGCACAATCGCGCTGGTCTGCCCATTTAACTATTGCCGAGTATTGGTTTACGATAACCGGTCCCAAAAGAGAGCTGTGGTTTTGAAGCAGGGCACAAGATATGGAAAGGCAACTCGTTCAATGGCTAAAAGACCATTTTGGGGATCCGGTATTTGCAAAAATCGGCATCGGCGACGATTGTGCTGTTTTGCCTGCGACGGCTGCAGATTGCATTCTGACGGCGGACGTGATTTGCGATGGAACTCACTTCCAGTCCAGCGAACATTCCCCCGAGCAAATCGGTCGCAAGGCGCTGGCCGTCAACCTGAGTGATCTTGCCGCCATGGGAGCGGAAGCCAAAACGGCCATCGTTTCCATGACGATACCCCGGTCGCGCAACTTTGACTACGTGCAGCGCTTGTTTTTGGGCATGCAGCCGCTTTTGGAACGCTACAACGTGGAAATCGCCGGTGGCGACACGACCGTCTGGGATGGGGCCCTGTTGATTTCCGTGACAGCTCTTGGATTGGCTCCGCAGGCCGGGGCATGGACGATCTCTGGAGCGAAACCGGGCGATCGCATTCTGGTTACGGGAGCGTTCGGGGGCAGCATTCGGGGGCATCACCTGGAATTTGAGCCGCGTCTGGATTTCGCCAGGCAATGGCGGGAGTCCGGATCGGTCAACGCCTGTACCGATGTCAGTGATTCGTTAAGCCTCGATCTGGCCAAAATCGCTGAAGCCAGCGGGGTTGGTTGCGAAATTGATGCGGAAAGAATACCGGTGTCCGAAGCCAGCGATGCAGTGGCCCGCACCAGTTCACTGTCACCATTGCGTCACGCCCTGTCCGACGGTGAGGATTTTGAATTGATCGTGGCAGTGTCACCAGAACACGTTGATCAAATGATTCGAGAGACAGACTCCGCCATTCACGTGACCGACATCGGCTGTTTCACTGATGGCGAGCAATTAACTCTGATCGAGTCCGGACAGCGTAAGCCGCTGGATGTTTCCGGCTATATTCACGTCCTGGATTCGAATTCATGAGTGACGTCGAATCGTCGATCCGGTTTTGCGCTCAGCATGAGCAAGACACGCAACAACTCGGCGAGATCATTGCAGCCAATCTGCATGGGGGCCTGTTTATTGCACTGACCGGGACGCTGGGGGCCGGCAAAACGAGACTCGTCCAGGCAATTGCGGAGTCGCTTGGCGTCGAGCGGACCGAAGTGACGAGTCCGACGTTTTCGCTGGTTCAGGTTTATCAGGGCCGCCTGCCTTTGGTCCACATTGATGCGTATCGAATTGCCGATGACGACGAGTATCTGGAACTCGGCATCGACGAAATGTGCGACGACCAGTCGGTTGTCATTATGGAATGGGCCGAGCGTTTCACTACCCTGTTGCCCACGGATCGGCTTTCGATCCAGATCGAAGTGCAAGGAGATTCGCAGCGCGAATTCCTCATTTGCTGGCCCGAAAAATCAGCCTCCACAGCGCACGTGGGCGAGTTCATTCGTCAAGACCTGAAACGGTCGGACAGCCGCTGATTTCAGCGAATTGCTCCGGGAAATGCGAATCATCCCGTTTGGGTGGAATTCGCACCAGCCTGAATTACCATGAAATTGGTGGTCTTTTTCTTGTCTTTCAGGAGCGTGGAAGTGCGCATTGAACAGATAACTCTGCGGACATTCGTAATCGTTCTGACCTGCATGGCCGTGGTGCTTTGCGCTGACATAGTCTCTGCCCAACCGTACATGCCGGAAATGCCACCGACCGAATTGATGGCAGCAACCCACGGCGGCGCTGCAACCAACTGTTGCGGAAATTGCGGCCAGTGCCTGCCTCAATACGCCACGCGAACGATCTACGTCCCGCGCTGGGAGACCGGATATCGAACGGCATACCGCACGCAATTCCGCCACGAGTTGCGACAACGCAATTACACGACGTGGAGAACGGAATGCTTTCAGATTCCCGAGATCCAGAACTATTCCGTGCAGGTGCCTGAGCAGCGAACACAGCAGTTCACGACGTATCGGACCGAACCCTACCAGGAGGCTTTCCAGCAAAACTACACGGCGTATGTGCAGGAACCTCGCGTGCGACAATTAACCACCTTTCGCACCGAGCCTTATCAGGAAATGGTCGAGCAGAGTTACGTGGTCAACGTACCGCAAACCCGTACCCGTCAGGTCACTCTGTATCAAGTTGTGCCGCAACAACGCTCGTACGAGCAGCAGTACTTTGTCAATGTCCCTCAGCAACGGACCAAACAAGTCACGCTGTATCGGATCGAACCGCGCGAGCGACAATTTGAGCAACCTTACACCGTCATGATTCGCCAGACTCGCGCCCGTCGTGTGACTCGATACCGCACCGAACAGCGGACACGTGAGATTGCCGTCCCCTATACAACCTTCGTCACCGAGCAACGTGCCCGGACCCATAACTATTCGGTCGAGATTCCTGTCGAAGAGTCTGTATCGCAAAACTACACCGCCAGCGTGCCGTATACCGAGATCGTCAATCAGCCCTATGTGGTCACGGTGCCCTTTGAACAAACCATGCAGCAGCCCTACACGGTTCAGGTTCCTGTGCCCCGCGAAATTATTCGGACCCAGACATTCCAGGTACCCTATATCGAGGAAATTCCGCAGACCTGGACGGTGAATGTGCCGTATCAGGAGGCGCGGACGGCCATGCGAACCGAATGCCGCACCGTGCCGGTAACCCACATCAAGACCATGCGCAGGGATTGCGGCCATTGGACAACGCAGGTCCAGCAAGTACCGGGATGTGCTTGTCAGACTGGCTGCTCGAGCTGTTTGTCGTGTGGCCCAATCACGAACACCGTCTGCCAGCGCGTGTGGGTGCCGAATATCGTTGAGGAGCAAATTCCGGTTACCAGCTATCGAACGGTCACCGAACAGGTTCCTTACACCTATACCGTCACCCTGACGCGCCCGGAAACCCGCACTCGCATGGTCTCGCTAACGCGTTTTCGCACTGAACAACAACAACACACCGAAACGGTTTACGAAACCCGGACTGAAAACCGGATACGCGAATTCAAGGTCACGCAGTACCGTCAGGAAACACGTATGCGGGAAGTTCCCATGGAACGCGTGCGCACGGAAATGCGAACCCGGCAAATTCCGGTCACCCGCTATAAGACTGAAGTGCGCAGCTGGGACGAAGCCTTTACGGTTCAGGTACCGAAAGTCGAACAACGCATTACGACCGAGCCGTATGCCGTTCAGGTACCATACGAAGTAGAGGAGACGTACGCCGTCAATGTTCCGGAGACCCGGACCCGTACCATTGCCCAAACCCACTATGTGCGTATTCCTTATCAGCAGGAACAGTCATACACAGTGATGGTCCCGGAAGCCCGCAAACGGCTGGTGACACGCACCGAATATCAGCGTGTGCCTTACCAGCAAGAACAGACCTATTCGGTCACGGTTCCGGAAACACGTACGCGAACTCTGGCGGTGACCCGGTACCGTCAGGTCCCCGAAATTCGGAACCAGACATTCATGGTCAATGTCCCACAAGTACGAACACGAACCCTGTATCGAACACGTGTTAAACAAGTCCCGCAAATCCAGACAAAAGTCTATACCGTGCTGGTGCCGCAAGTTCGATCGAGAACAATCTTCCGGACAGTCGCTCGTCGGGTGCCCGAACAACGCACGCATTCGTTTACCGTCTGTGTTCCGTATCAGGTCCCTGTTCAGATTCCGGTACCCCGTTGCCGCATGGTTCCCATGCAAATTCAGGTTCCGGTGCAATCGTCGTGCAATTGCGCGCACGCGAGTTGTCCGCCCGGCGTGAGCCGCGCCTGCGGTGCAATGTTCGGATTCTGCATGGACAGCGTAGGTCGAGGATTGGGTTGGTTGCGTCGCGAAGGATAAACACCCTTGCGGGCGTGCGTGGCCCTGCGTACGCCATCACAACTCTGCGTAACGCAATCGCCTGTTGCTGAGCGAAGGGCCTCGCTCAGCGTTTTCTGCCGCACTCGCCCTTCTCCCTCGGGCTTCGGCCGTGAGCTCAGCCGAACGGGAGAAGGTGGCCGCAGGCCGGATGAGGGCAGGACATTGTGTTGATGTCACGGCTGCGTAGCTAACAATCGCCACGCCCCTTCCGCGGATCAACACCACTTGCCATATTGGACGTGGTCATTCCTCTACGATTCAGCGGTAACACGGACGCTCATGAAAATTCTCGTCACCAATGATGATGGCATCGACGCGCAAGGCATTTCCATTCTCGCCGATGTGGCCCGGCAATTCGGTGACGTCACTGTCGTAGCGCCACGGTATCATCATTCCGGATGCAGTCATCAAATGACGTTTGAAGGCCAGCTGGACACGCAACGCGTTGATGAAGGGCGATTCTGGGTCGATGGTTATCCCTCCGACTGCGTGCGTTTGGCGCTGGCCCACCTGTGCGACCATGTCGATCTCGTGCTGTCCGGAGTCAATCACGGCAGCAATCTGGGGCTCGACAATTTCATTTCCGGGACTGTGGCTGCCGCGCGCGAAGCGACGTTTTTTGGTTTACCCGCGATCGCCGTGTCACAGTATCACCGGGGCCTGGACGACGACGTTTGGGAAGCAGCCCGCGTGTTGACACGCCGGTCGCTGGAATATGTGCTGGATGGACGCCTCCGCAACTCGCACTACTGGAACGTTAACTTTCCCATCGTCGGAGAACGCGATCCCGAGCTGATCGAGATCGGCGAAGGTGTCCTTGATCGCGCGCCGCTGCCCGCGGATTATTCGCCGAACCTGACTGGCTACATGTACGAAGGCGACTATCACGCGCGAGACTATTCACCCGGTACCGACATTGATCTGATCCAGCGAGGCCATGTCGCCATGACACTCGTCAACCCGTTTGCCGGCTCAAGCGAAGCGACGCAGTTGCATGGGCAACTTCAAGACGACCCGGCGAATGGTTTGCGTCTCAATAACGATTAATTCGTGATCGATGGCCTGGCGGTAGATCCACGACGAGCCGGTTAGTTTTCAACGACCACCTTGCCCATCGCTTGTCCGCTCTCCAATCGAGAGTGCGCTTGTCCGACTTTTTCAAGCGAGAAATGACTTTCATCAAGTACAGGTTTTAGACCGCCTGACTCAACAATCCTGGCCACGTCACGCAGAATCTCTGCATGTTTCTCTCGCTTAAAGCTATGCAGCATGGGAATTAGCATGAACACAACATGCAACGACAATCCCTTGAAATGGGCCATCGTTAAATCAAGCTCACACATCGCAACGGTTGAAGCAACCTGGCCATTTAGTGCAGCCGCCTCAAACGAGTTCGCCATGTTGGCACCACCAACAGAATCGAACACGACATCGAATCCCGCCCCGTTAGTATGT
>JBPCVB010000503.1:0-5057 GCA_051010855.1 Pirellulaceae bacterium
GAACTGGTGGACGAACACCTGGGACCGCTCGGCGACAAACTGGGCCTTTCCGGTGACCAACTGATGAATCTCGGCCGCATCGATCCCGGCAATGAAGACGAACTGTTTTGCATGACTGTCATCGGACTGAAACTGTCCCGTACGGCCAATGCGGTGAGCCAGCTACACGGACATGTCTCGCGTCGCATGTGGGCTCATTTGTGGCCCTGGCGTGTCGAGGAAGAAATTCCCATCGGTCACATCACCAACGGCGTCCATACCCATACATGGATTTCGGACCAGATGAAGGCCCTGTATGACCGCCACTTTCCCAGCGACTGGGATCAACATATTGGCGAACCCGAGGTGTGGCAGGATATTTACAAAGTCGATCCCGGTGAGCTGTGGGAAACTCACAACGTGCTGAAGTCCGCTTTGCTGGATTTCGTTCGCCGGAGAATGGTGGCCCAGTGTCAACGTCGCGACGAAGACGATGCCAGAATCGAACGCGCAAGGCGGATGTTTGATCCGGAAACATTGACGATAGGCTTCGCCCGCCGCTTTGCCACCTACAAACGCTCCAATCTGCTGTTTTCGGATCTCGATCGACTCGACGAAATCGTGAACAACCCGCGACGCCCCGTACAAATCATGTTTGCCGGCAAGGCCCATCCCAAGGACGCACCGGGAAAGTCCCTCATTCAGCTGATCGCCAGCATGCGGGACGATCCACGTTTCGCCGACCGGATCGTGTTCCTCGAAGACTATGACGTCAACGTGTGCCGGCACATGGTCCATGGCGTCGACGTGTGGCTAAACAATCCGCGGCGTCCCCACGAGGCATCCGGAACCAGCGGGCAAAAGGTCGTTCTCAATGGAGCGCTGAACCTCTCCATTCTGGACGGCTGGTGGGCAGAGGCCTTCGACGGCGTCAACGGTTTTGCGATCGGCCACGGCACAGTGCATATCGACGATGACATCACCGACGAGCGCGATGCAAATTCGCTGTATGAAGCCCTGGAACACCAGGTTGTTCCGATCTTCTACGATCGCGATATCGACAACCTGCCGCGACGCTGGATCCAGCGCATGATGAATTCAATCGCCACACTGGCCTGGCGATTCAGTTCCCATCGCATGGTCATGGACTACACCACCAAGTGCTACATCCCCGCTGCCGGCGGACTCAGCAGCGACATGCCGACGAGATAGGTAGTAGGCAATAGGCAGTAGGTAGTAGGGGGTAGGGGGTAGAAAGCAGAATCACGTGCCGTAGCGCGTGAAATACCTGGGTTTATTGAATTACCCGCGTTTTTTGCCTCGCGCATTGTTACCACTCTCTTTGCCCAGCCAGCCATCCAGTATGCGTTGCCATGCATCCCGCAGGGATGCGTTGTTCTCTGGCGACTGTTTTCTACCAGCTGGAATCCCTGTGGGATGCGTTGTTCTCTGTCAGTTCCGGCGCTGGCGCTTCGCTGACATCTGATTGCCCTGGGAAATCACGCCCGTCAAGCCGTAGGCTTGCCAGCCAATAGCCGGTGGTAAGCACAGCGCCACCAACCGGCGGCGAGCATCCTGAAGGCATGCCAGCGAACAGCCGAACAGCCGAATTGCCGAATTGCCGAATTGCCGAATTGCCGAATTGATTAAACACGAATTCTATTGTTCGCCATCACCACCATCCTCTTTGCCCAGCAGATCATCGAGAATGCGCTGGGTCTCCAGCTGCTCCTGCGGAGTTTCCGGCTGTGACAAACGATCGTCGACGTCGTTGATGATCGTCTTGAGCTGTGAAAAAGCGTCGTCGTCGATGCCTACGTTCTCCATCAGCTTTTTGCGATTCAGTTCCCGCAACTCGGCTTCGATCGCCGAGATGGCGTCGTCGTAAATCACGAGGTCGCCGTTGAGCTTGTCAACGTCTGCCATGATTCGCCTGACACCATCGTATTCGCGACGGGCGGCGGGATCATCGTCGATGTCCTGGGCAGTGCTGACACCCATGTCACGCAGCCGCTGGGCCGCTTCCTGTTTCCGCTGATCCAAACGTTCGATTTGCAATGCGGCCGCTTCGCGTTTGCGTTTGAGTTCCTCCAGCTTGTCCTGGAAGTCATTGCGGGTCTGCAAAAACCCCTCTTCCTTTTTATTAGCCGCAACATCACCATCGGACCGCTGCCTGTTGACCTGCATCACGAAAAAGGTGACGCCGCAGATGATCCCGGCAAACAACAACAACAGCAACAAGGTTTTTGATCCGCTCATGACAGGTTCACTATGAAAGGAAGAAAGAAAAAGCCCGGCTGCACTGGCAACCGGGCTTGCTCATTAAATCGGTTACTTACTCTTCACCACCGTTATCCTTGCCAAGGATGGCATCGATGCGGGCCTGAGTCGCGTCAGAGCCGCTTTCCAGGTCCTGCATGATCGCGTCCGCGGACTCGGAACGCGAATTCATATCACGCTCACGCTCAGACAGTCGTTCCTTTTCCAAAACCATCTGCGTTTCCACATCGACGAACAGATCTTCGATTTGCTTCTCCAGATCGACGAACTTTTCAGAGATGGACCCGCTTTCGCCAAGGATTTCCTGGTTGACCTGCATGGCCTGAACGGCTTCGCGTTTGATATCAATTTCTTCCAGCTTCTCATTCAACCTTTTCATGGTATCCGCGGCGGTGTCCTGCTGCCGCGCAAGCATGTCATAGGATTCCTGAAAGGCCTGCACGGCCACTTCGTATCCGCCCAGGCGTTTGGACAATGATTCGAATTCGTCAGCAAGAGTGTTGGCCATCTCCTGGACCTGTTGAGTGGTATACGTTTTGCCCTTGATTTCCACATCCTCCGTTGCCGCCAGATGAGGCTGCAACTCGCCGAGTGCACGTTTGATGTTCGTCAGCTCCGAATTCACGGGATCCATCATGGCCTGGTAACGATCCAGCTGGACCTTGGCCTTGACCTTTTGTTCACGCACATTCTCAATGGCATCCTCAAGCTTCTTTTTTTCATTCTCAATGGCCGTGCGTTTTACTTCCAGTTCGCCCAGCCACGAATCGATCTTGTCGAGCAGTTTTTCGCCGGCGACTTGCGCTCGAGCGCCGCAACCGCTGGTCGATATCAGGTAAATGCCACCAATCAATGCGATGGCCAGTACGAGTGAGACAAGTGCCTTCATAATTGACTCCGATATTCAGTCTGTTTTGAAATTTTTGATAGTGCTTTTTCAGCAATCCTTATTCGCCAGACAAGGCGCGAGATTGCGATCCAATTCGCCGACCTGTCCGAATCTGTCGGAACTAACAATGGTCATGAATTGGAACGACATGCGTGAGTTCCTCACGCGGCGACTGGCAATTGGGAAAGAATACAGAATTGACAGCCAGATTATCGAGCTTGCTGTCTGCGCTGGCAAGGGTTTGGCGGGATTATTGACAATTCCGCACACGAGCCAGCCTGGTGGACATGCCGTTGTCGCGGGGCGACGTCGGCCACCTAGAAAATCCCCAGTTGATCGCGGGCGTCGTCGGTCATACGTTCGGGTGTCCACTGCGGGTTCATGACCACCTTGACTTCGACTTCACCCACTTCTTCCATCTCGCCGGCAAACTGTTTGCACTCGGCAACCAATTGGGGGCCGGCCGGGCACATGGGACTGGTCATCTTCATTTCGATGTTCACCGGATGCTTGCCATCCTCGCCTGGCTCGCCAATATCGACGACGTAGATCAGACCCAGATCGACAATATTCACAAACAATTCCGGGTCGATGACTTTTTTAAGTTGTTCGCGAACGGCGTCTTCGGAAATCGGCATTTTATTGAACTCAAATTACGGTTGAAGCGTGGTCTCGACGAGCTGTCGCATTCTACTCCATTATTTTAACGTAAACCGACTCGCCGTCGAGTTTGACATCGTGACAAACGGTGTCTTCGGTGGCGGGCATGGTCAGAGCCTGGCCGGTTGTGACGTCGAATTTCGCGCCGTGACGCGGACAGGCAATCGTGCAGCCAGCCAGTTCTCCGTCGCTGAGCGGTCCTCCATCGTGCGTGCAAACGTCGTCTATGCAATAGAATTGGCCCTCGATGTTAAACACGATCGCCAGCCGGTCTTCCAGTTCGACCAGCAACATGGCGCCGGGGGCCACATCGCCTTGCTTGCAAGCCAATTGATATTCAGACATAGATTGGTGCTCTGGGAAACGACGCGTTCAAGCCGCGACGTGAGGAGGCAAGGATGAAGACATGGGAGGGCAAGCTCCCGATGCTGAGTTTACGACACGCGTGCGTAGTTGATTTCCATGGCTTTCATTTCGTTGCCATCGTCACCGGTGAAGTACGATTCCATCTTGTGATGATCGTTGTCGATCAACTCGATGACGGTTCTTTTCTTCATGTGCTGGCCCGTGGAAGGGCAGGTGACTTCGGACCACATCGTCCATGCCTTGCCGCTGGCATCCAGGTCGCCGGTTTCCGTTTGCATGGTCGTGGAAGCATTGTCGATCCAGAAGCCTTCATATTTCTGGCTAGTGGTGTTGTAGCCCCAGAAACCTTGACCGCAGAAACTGGGAAACGGGCCTTCGGTGGCGTCACCCGTGTAGTCCTGGTTCAGGAACAGCCCGCCCAGTTGCCACGTGTTTTCGATCGTCCCGGTTGAGATCATGGGGTCGCCGGGTCCCATCCACAATTTCACTTCCGATTTGAAAGTACCGGCAAACGGCTTCAGCTTTGCGTGATGCTCGCCCGGTGAGGGCATGGAAAATTGTTGTTCGGTTTGGGTTGCGTCAGACATCGTGTAACTCCACCTGGAGGGGATAATGAAGTGATTTGGTTTGTATTGTCGGTGACCCGGATTCGAAAATCAACAAAATGCTACCGAGCCCGGGCAGGCTCGGCTACGCAAGCCAGTCCGTCGCGGACTGATTGCCGCGGACCCCGTATGACGGCCCAAATATTCAAACGGTGCAAACAAGAAGTGCGAGCCTGTTTCTACTCGTAGTCTCGCACACGACGAGCAATAGCCAGACCCACTGCGTCGCGAACGCTTTCGATCGTGATGCGATCAAACACCTGTTGGAAGAAGCCTGT
>JBPCVB010000504.1:0-3065 GCA_051010855.1 Pirellulaceae bacterium
CATGCCACCCGTTACGCCCTGCATTGCTCTCCCCAGCTGCCAGATTTCCGGCAATAATTGAAATCGAATAACGAACTCTTAAGGTCGGTCAAGATAGACCGGCCTGCTTTGTTTTTGTGGTTTTGTCAGGGGAAGCCAATGCTGTTGCGTATTGCAGTTGCCGTGTGTCTGGGATTGCCGTGTCTTTCTTCGACGGCCCAGGAAACCGAAACCGAGCGACAGCAACTTGAAAGTTCGGGACAGCCCCAAACCTTTGCAGACCTGAAAACCCCCGCACCAGAAAGCCAGGAAGACAACGTGGCTTATTGGCTGGCCCGCGCAGAGACAGGGCGATTCGCAATCGACATGGCATTGGCCGCGGACTTTGAGTACGACAAGTTCCCTACCGATCAGCTGCGAAACACGTACCACGAAGTGCTGGCCAGGCACCCGGAAACGTATGAGTACTTGGAAAGGGCGGCTGCGGCGCCCGCATGTGCCCCGGACTGGAATTACGAACCGGAATCCGCAGCGACATTTCTTGAAGATATGAAGATCGACGAACTGCGTTCAGTAGCGCGCACACTAATGTATCGATCGGGTATGCAACTGGCCGAAGGCGAACCAGATGCGGCGGCGCACTCGGCGCTGGCGATATTGCAAATCTGCAGTCATGACGAATTTGTTATCGGTATGATGGGTTGTACGGTGCGTTCGGCCTGCATGGGGATTGGGCTCCACCAACTGAGCATGGTGCTGCAGTCCGGTGTCAAGTTGCAGGAAGAGACTCACGCGGCGATTGAGCAGGAACTGGCGCGTCACGATTCACTGGCACTCTATCGCCAGTCATTGATTAGCGAACGTGTGCTCGGGTTGCAGATGATACGCGACCAGGGGGCCGGCGGATTTGCGTTGCGAGTTGAGCCCTATTTACAAACCATGCGGGTCGCGATCGATAATGCGGAAAAGACCAGCGCGGAGCTGGAGGATATTTTCGACGGTGCGGAACGCCGAAGCACTGTGGCAGCCATGATTGCGCCGGCAATTCAGCATGGCCGTGGATCAGCTCACCGCATTTTGGCTCAGGCACGGTGCTTGCGGGTGATCAATGCGTTGCATGCCAACATGGCCGCCGAGCCCTGGTTGGAAGGACTCGAGTTACCGGAATCCACCAAGCTTGACCCGATGACCGGTCAGCCACTCAAGGTCGAGCGAACCGGCGCGGGTTGGACCGTCTATTCAGTGGGTCGTGATCTCACCGATAATGGTGGCGCCTTCGATCGCGACCAGGATTGGGGTTTTGAGCCCATCGTGTTCGGCCAGTAACAGGCCTTAAATGCCTCCGCTGTTCATCAATTGTTCCAACTGCTCGCGGTCCTGTTCGCCAGGCATGCGGCTTTCGGCGGGCATTTCAAAAAAATTCACGATCGATTCGGATTGGTCACCAGGATTGAG
The DNA here is from genome assembly GCA_051010855.1 of Pirellulaceae bacterium. GTDB lineage: Bacteria > Planctomycetota > Planctomycetia > Pirellulales > Pirellulaceae > CAJQPP01. The sequence goes on from JBPCVB010000504.1 coordinate 1,435, forward strand.
AATCTCAAAGTGATCGGTGGTGATCAATGAGGGATGGATGACCCCGCAAGCGCAGCAGAGCTGAAGAATTTCCTTGCGCAATGTGACAATGTAGTTGGCCAGGTTGTGAGCTTTCACACCGGGTACCAGGCCACGCATCAACCACTTGCGCTGAGTAGCTACCCCCGTCGGACAAAAACCGGTGTGACATTCCTGGGCCTGAATACATCCCACAGCCATCATCGCTTCGCGACCAACCGCGATCGTGTCACAGCCCAGTGCAAACGCAAACAGAGCCGATTGTGGAAATCCAAGTTTGCCCGATCCCACAAACGAAACCTTGTCGTGCATTCCTGCCTCGAAAAAGATTCGATGCACCCGACAGAATCCCAACATAAATGGCAAGGCAACGTGATCGGAAAACACCAGCGGAGCGGCACCCGTACCACCTTCGCCACCATCGATTGCGATGAAGTCCACACCACGCTGTTCCCGATTCATTGTGTCGGCCAGGTCGTGCCAGAAATCCAGCTGACCAACGGCCGATTTGATGCCTACGGGAAGGCCCGAACGTTCAGCCAGCATCTCGACGAAATCGAGCATGCTGTCGACATCGTGAAACGCCGAGTGCGAGGAGGGGCTGAGGCAGTCCATACCCATCGGGATGCCACGAATTTGTGAAATCTCCGGCGTGATCTTGGCGGCTGGCAACACACCGCCCTTGCCCGGCTTGGCCCCCTGGCTGATTTTCACTTCGATCGCGCGCACCGGATAACGCTCGACGGTATCCAAAAAACAATCGATGCTGAAGTTGCCTTGTTCGTCGCGGCAACCGAAATAGCCTGTGCCGATTTGCCAGACTAACTCACCGCCGTGATCATGATGAGGCGCGACGCCACCTTCACCTGTATTCTGCAGACAACCAGCGATCTGACAGCCACGATTCATGGCTTCCACAGCAACGGCGCTCAGCGATCCATAACTCATAGCCGACGTGTTAACGATCGATGGCAGACGAAAAGCCTTCTCTCGTCCGCGCCACCCCCCGAGCACTTTCGCTGAGGGAATGCGATGCAGTTCGTCGTAGTTGTCATCGCCCTCGTGAGGTTCATTGATCGGGAACGCGGACTGCTTGACAATTAGATAATTCGGCGTGCGTTCGATCGCGTTGTCCGTGCCGAAGCCAAAGTAGTTATTGCCTTTCGCCGCGGAGCGATAGACCCAGTGCCGTTGATCGCGGGTAAACGGCCGCTCTTCGTCATTACTGGCCACAATGTATTGGCGTAGCTTGGGGCCCAGCGATTCCAGAAAATAACGGCCATGACCGACGATGGGAAAGTTACGCAGAATCGCGCTCTTTTTTTGTGTCATGTCGCGGACCAGCCACAACACGGCCAGCAATGCCACGACGGTAGCGGCAATAATCCAGGCCACGGGTCAACTCCTGTTGCACAATCGAATTGCGGGAATTAGACCATTACGGTGGGACGCTGAGAAGATGAGGACGGATCAGGCATTACATGATCTGAAACCAGAACGATGAGTATCGAATTCGGTCAACAGCTTTCTCTTTGGGCGGTGAGAATATCATTGCTGCTGTGGTTTCTGTTTGCCTGCTCAATGATTCTCGACCAGACGAAGACACAACATCA
>JBPCVB010000505.1:0-18748 GCA_051010855.1 Pirellulaceae bacterium
CAGCGATGACGTCCGGTGCTACTTGCTCGGTCGATTCAGAGGTCCTGTCGCTTGATTCTGATCGAGTGGCGTTCTCCGCAATCTCCGTTTGTGAATCTGGTGCGCGAATGGGACGCTGTGTTGCCTGTGCTTCCAACGGGCCGACTTGAAGCGGATTCAGATCTTCAGTTCGCGGAGTGTCCACTGGCGAATTAACCGGATTGGTGGCCAGGTCATCTTCTCGCTGCAGCAGGGAATCCAGGTTGCTGTTGATTTCTGCCCGAACATCCTGCGACTGATTCAGCAATGATCGCAGCCACTGGCCGTCATTCATTTCTGCGTTGTTAGGAGGTTGGTTCGCGTACTTGATTTCGGTATCCAGAGTCAGCGCATCGTTTCCAGGGGCGGTCAATCCCTGGGTGCTGGTGGCGGGCTCTTCCCACAACTGTTGCGGTTGCTGACTCTTGACGATGATGGGGCGAATCGGCTGGTCCGGCGTGGTCGCAGTCAACGGTAACGATGGTGGCTCATCCGATTCGGTTTCGCGGTGAACCAGTTCAAATTCGGCTTCGCCAGCCGAGCTGGTGAAACCAGGCTCCTCTTCCAGTATTCGTTCGGGCACTTGCACCGGAGGATTCGCGTCATTGGACCAGGTCGCGGGTCGAAACTCTGGTACAGCACGGTCACGAGATTCGGTCGTCACCGGGCTGTTGTCCTGTACCTTGAAGACTGGACGCTGAAGCTGGGCAATGCTTGATCGTGAGACGGGTTGTTCCGGCAACACGTCTCGATCGGTGGTGTCGTCAGTCTGCTTCGCAGCAACAGGACCGAGGATGGATTCATCCGTTGAGTCACGGTGTACCGGAGTGAACTGATCGAACAGCAGAGTGGCCAGGCAAAACACTATTGCAAACGCCAGGACAGTCGTGACGCAGGCAGTGAAGATGGCAAATGGAAGTTTCATGAATCAGACTATGGCGAGCACGTCAATGAAAGGCGGGTACATACGTTCTTTTCATCGGAATCGTGACTACAGCAAGTCAAATGCGAATCGCGTGCGCAGCGATGGACTGGCAGACCAACCGTCTGTGCTGGCGATTGGGTGAAAGCAACCGGTTGGCGCGGCAGTAATCTGGCGAGGGTTTAACGGTCAGCCAAACCAGGCCTGGTCGATGACGTCATCGACCGAAGGTCTCAGTACGCAAATCTGTGCCGGTGCGTACTGTCGTATCTTCCAGTCGTCCGGGTGTGGCAATGCTTCTGGATCAAACCGGTCATCGGATTCAACGACGAACAGACTGTGGGGTGGACTGGCCGAGAACAGACCGGCGAGCATGGTCAACAATTCGTGTTGTTTGTCCACGTAGAGGTCGTAGGGAGGGCTGCAAAAAACGGCCCATGGTTCGGTTGGTCGGCGGGTTGCATCAGACAGAAACTGACGAGACCAGAAAAAAGTGTCGGAGGTCACAATCGTGGTCTGTTCCTGGGCGCCGAGTTCCGCCACATTTTCCCGGATGATTTTGGCTGTGGGGAAATGCCGCTCGATCATGGTAACGTGTGCCGCGCCACGACTCAGGGCCTCCAGTCCAATGGCGCCCGAACCGGCGAACAGGTCAATTACCTGCTTGTCCTTTAGCCAGCCACCGACGAGATTAAACACGGCTTCCCGGATATTGTCCTTCATCGGCCGGGTTCGCAGATCGCCCGACCAGGCCAGTTGACGCCCGCGAAAATGCCCGCCAATGATCCTTAGTTTTCCCGGCTGCGCAGCGGGTTGGGACGATTTCCAGTGCTGCAGGTCCGTTCCCCGTTTGTGTCGTGGCATGGTTGATATCCGTCGACCCGGCGGACCCCTGCTGAGCCAAACGGGGGTCGGCTATAATCCGTGACACCGCCCACATTCGCGCTGTTCATTCTGAACCCGCAGCAGGTTTCCAACGTTTAAAGTTGATACGTGTCGATGCGAGACGGTGTAGTCAGTTACGAGGTTAACATGGTCGCTGCAAAAAGCCAATTCTTACACGTTGCGGTCACATTGATCGTGCTGATTCCGGCCTGGCTGGCCGGCAGCGGTTCGATGGTGATGGCACAGACGGCCACCCGTCAGGACTTTGACAAGTCACTGGCAGAATGGAAAGCGACCTACGCCGAGTTGTTGCAGGTTTATATGGAATTCGAGACTTGTGAAGAGTCCGAAGCCGAAGAGTGGAAGAACCAGTTTCGCGACTTGAAGCTCAAAGGTGATGAACAGGCTGGCCGCACGATTGACCTGGCGGCAGAAGTCTACGAATCCAGTGCCAATGGTGACCCGGTTCTGCGGGAATTGTTGACCAACTTGCCCAGCCGTTATTACGTGGCCGGCAAGTATGAAAAATCAACGCGTGTCGGACGGGCCTTGCTGAAGCATGATCCGGAAAACTCGGAAGTCATGTTCAACACGTTGAAATCGGCATTCGTCTCGAACAACTTTGCGTATGCCCGCGAGCTGTTTGAGGAATGGAACCGTCAGCACGGCAGTTATCCGGAAAACCTCGAGTCGTTTCGCGAATACCTCGATACGCTGGAGGAAGGCTGGAACGAGGAATTGCGGATTCGGGAGCAGGAAATCGCCAATGACCAGCTGCCACGAATCCAGTTTGAAACCAATCAGGGCACGATTGTGGTGGAACTGTTTGAAGAACAGGCACCCGTCCTGGTTAACAATCTGATTCACCTCGTCGAAAACGGCGACTTCTTCAGGAACATGACCTTTTTCCAGGTGTTACCGCACCAGTATGCACGCACCGGGTGTGCGCGCAGCGACGGGTCCGCCGGGTTGAGGATTGGGACAGCCAATGCCGAAAACCGCAGCAATGCCCGAGGCCACTTTCGCGGAGCAGTCAGCCTGGAAATCAATGAACAGGACGGTGCCGTCCTTACGCATTGCTACTTCATACGCATTCCCATGCCCCAACTTGATGGAATCAACCTCGTCGTTGGCCGGGTTGTCGAAGGCATGGACGTCGTCGATCGACTTGCGGCAACACATGAACTCAATGAAGAGTTGGTGCCTGAACCCGTCGCTGAAGCCCAGCCCGATCGCCTGATCGATACAAAAGTGATTCGCAAGGCTGACAGGGAATACAACTTTATCCAGAACTGAACCCAATTCAGGAGATACTCCATGAAACGAAACCAGCTACCAGTATGGTGCCTCGTAACCATGCTGATGGTTTGGCTGGCGGGACCCGCCACCGCTCAAGACGAAAAGTCGGAAACGCCAGCCCCGGAATCCACTCAGGAAACAACTGGTGAGCCCGCAGCCGAACAGGAAGCGGAGGGCGGTGAAAGTACACCTGCCGAACAGCAAGGCGAAGGCGAAGTTGAAGGAGAGTCTGGCGAATCAGCCGAGGAAACCTTTGAGTCGTTGATGGGCCAGTACGACGAATTAAACACCCAAATGAATAGCATTCGGGAGCAATTCGATGCAACGGATGATCCCGCCGAACGACAACGCCTTAGCATTGAATACCGGGTGTTAATCGAGCGTGCCAATGAGGCGATCGGGAAGATCAAAGTGTCCGCACTCGCCAAATTCGAATCTGACGAGGCGGACCAACGCGTGCGTGAAACGCTGGTGGGAATCCTTATCAATGAAGCATCGTTCGACCGCGATGCCGCCGCTTTTGAGCTGGGCCATTTGCTGATCGACGAGGGCCTGGAAACCGAGTATTTCGAGAAAGCGTCCGAGGCCTCGAGACTGCGACCATCCCCGCGGGAAGTCATTCGCGAACTGGCCTTACGCAGTGCCGAAGCCGCTGCAGACGATTTGCCCCGTGTCAGGCTGACGACCAGCAAGGGCGATATCGTGATTGAACTTTATGAAAACGAAGCGCCCCAGACCGTCGGCAACTTTGTCAATTTGGTAGAAAGCGGCTATTACAACGGGCTGAACTTTCATCGTGTGATGGACGGATTCATGGCCCAGGCAGGTTGTCCCAAGGGTGATGGTACCGGCGGACCCGGCTACAACATTTACTGTGAGTGCTACAAGTCCGGACACCGCCGGCATTTCACCGGATCGGTCGCCATGGCCAAGGCGGTTCCCCGCGATACCGGGGGTTCGCAGTTCTACATTACGTTTCGCCGCACGGACCATCTCGATGGCAAGCATACGGTCTTTGGCCGGGTGATTGAGGGAATGGATGTGGTAAACAGCATTCAGCGAATTAATCCCCAGGCTCCTGGCGGGATCGAACCGGATGTGATCGAATCCGCAGAAGTTTTACGCAAACGCGACCACGAGTATGTTCCCACGAAAGTAGGCGAATAGGCTCGTTGCAAAATGCCAATTCAAAATGAGCGGCAGCCTTCAGGGCTGTCGTTTTTTTTGCATAGGAGGTTCCCAATGCCAGCGACCGACCAGGACTCACCATGAGAAAAGCAGAACGTGCGGAGTTCATCCAGCGTCGGTTGACCGAACTGTATCCGGAGCCACCGATTCCTCTTGATCACGTCGACCCTTATACGCTGCTGATATCGGTGCTCCTCAGCGCTCAGTGTACCGACGAACGAGTCAACAAGGTAACGCCTGATTTGTTCAAGGTGGCCAGCGACCCGGAATCCATGGCCGAAGTACCAGTCGAGTCCATTCGGGAAATCATCAAGCCGTGCGGCCTTTCGCCACAAAAAAGCAAGGCTATTTCGGAGTTGTCCAGAATGCTTGTCGAGCAACACGCTGGCGACGTACCGCAATCGTTTGAGGAACTGGAAGCCTTGCCGGGCGTCGGACACAAGACGGCCAGCGTTGTCATGGCCCAGGCATTTGGCATTCCTGCCTTTCCCGTGGACACCCACATACATCGCCTGGCCCAACGCTGGGGACTGACGTCGGGAAAAAACGTCAAGCAGACCGAACAGGATTTGAAAAAGCTGTTTCCCGAATCTTCGTGGAACAGGTTGCACCTGCAAATCATCTACTTTGGTCGGGAACATTGCACGGCTCGTGGATGTGACGGTACGGTGTGCGAAATTTGCCGTACCTGCTATCCCAAACGACGATCGGCAAAGAAAACCAAGAAGGCCTGATCCAACCTGGTTCTGATCCAACCTGGTTCCCAATTCACATTTCATGCTGCATGATTGACACTTCAACAAGCAGCCTTGCGGTCGTCCGAGTGCCATGAATCGTGAATGACAAAACCAGTTCGGCCGATACACAGCAACCCACAACGCGGCTCGGTCCCTGGCCTCTGATCCTTGCCCTGCTGGCGTGGGTGGCCATCGCATGGTTTGCATGGTATCGCTACCAGCCACCTGCCGTAGTGTCTGCCGACGCGGATCCGGCTCGTTTTTCGGCCGAGCGCGCCGAAGTATTTCTTGAGCGCCTGTACAGAAATGCGGAACCACATCCGGCGGGCAATAACGACGAATTTCGTCAGCAGTTGATTCGTGAATTCGAGCAGCTGGGGTATTCCGTTGAATTGCATCGGTGCCAGAGTGCGTCTCGTAACCGGCGAGCGCCGCGTGACAAGTTAATCTCCCTGGCCAATATGATCATTCGGCTGGAGGGAAAGTCATCCAGGCAACCAGTTATGCTGGCCGCCCATTACGATTCCGTTCCGGATTCCCCCGGGGCCGCCGATGATGGGTCAGCAGTCTGTGTGGTACTGGAAATTGCCCGCATGCTGGCCAGCGAACCACAGCCGGAACGCACGATTATTTTTTTTCTGAGTGATGGCGAGGAATTCGGGCTGCTGGGTGCGCGGAAATTCGTGGAAGAACACACATTGTCGGGGCAAATCGCTGCTGTTATCAATCTCGAAGCTCGCGGTACCAGTGGCCCCAGCCTGCTGTTTGAAACCAGCGAAAACAGCCGCTGGCTGGTCAATCTGTTCGCTCGCTGTTCGCGTCGTCCGTTTACATCATCGTTGTTTTACGAAATCTACAAGACGCTGCCGAACAATACCGACTTTACCGTCTTTCGTGATCACGGCATGCAGGGATTGAACTTCGCTTTCATCGGCGATGTTCGCCATTACCACACTCCGGATGACAATTTTGAAAACGTCAATCGAAGAAGTATTCAGCATCATGGCGAACATGCGCTGGAACTGGTACGCCAGTTGAGCCACATGGAAATTGAAAATCAGCGCGGTGGGCGAGCTGTCTATTTTGATGTGATGGGGATGGGCGTCGTTCGCTGGCCTGCAGAGCTTTCCATCGCGCTGGCTGTGTTGGGCGGTTTGTTGTCTATCTGGTTATTTCGCCCGGGCAGCGGCGACGAATCGGCGGCCGGATTTTCCCGGGGCAGCCGGATACTCGGCAACGGGTTGGGACTGTTGGGTTTGCTGATCTGTATCGGGGCAGGCTTGCTATTGCAATTCGGCCTCAGTCTGGATGGGGCGCTGGATAGTCCCTGGCCGAATTGGCCTTTGCCCCTGATTTTGTCGTGGTGGCTGTTGGGACTGGTCGTATTGCTCGGCCTGGGCTGGTGGCTTGCTGACCGGATTGGCTGGCAGGATGTTTGGCTGGGTGTTTGGGGGCTGTGGGCGACGGTTGCCGTTGTTTCTTCGGTTCTGTTGAACGGTGCCAGTTATCTGTGGATTGTCCCGTTGTTAATTACAGGAGTTTTCGCCTTGTTGGCGACGCTCTTCGGACAACCACGCTGGTCGATCGTGGCCGTTCTTGTCAGTAGTACACTCGCGGTGGCAATTATCTGGTTACCGATGGAACCGCTGTTTTATGACGCCGTCGGTTTCAATTTAAACAGTGTACTCATTGGACGAGTCGCCTTGTCGTTGTTGGCATTCCTGCCATTGATCGTGGCCACCAATCGCCGCGTTGTGAGTGTATTGTTGTTGGTTGCGTTGGCTGCCTGGGTCGTGTCTGTAATGGCCAGCGTGATCATGAACTGACCGCCTTTCGGGTGTGCTATTTGGCACAGACCCATCCCGGTGAGTACGTCCATCGCCTGGTAAAACGCACGACACGTCGCAGATTGACGTGGATCTGGCTGGCGGAACAAATTTTGCATCCAATTTACAAAGAGTTACGCGTCTGTTGATTGGTACGGGAGTTTGCCATGAGTACTTTGTCCGTCTTTACACTGTTGGCTTTTCTGGTGCCCTCCCCCGGCGTCACGGTTGAGGACAACCTGCAGGTACTGGATGGCTACGCCGGAGAATGGAATGTCGAATTGACAATTCATGCACTCGATGACTCGGGAAGCGACAAGCAATACACCGGATCGGTCAGTGCCCAATGGGTCGTGAACAATCAATTCATGGATCAGACGGGTCGGTATCAAATTGGTGATAGTGGAATCGTCATCAAGACTTTGATGACATTTGACGAGAGTCGCGGAGAGTTCCACTACTGGTATTTCATGGAAACTGGTGAGACCCGGGAGAGTACAGGTCGCTGGGACGAGACGACACAGATCATGACGTCAACCATGACGGCAACTGACAATGACGACGTCGTCACGATTACCGCTGATTTTTCCAAACCCGGTGTCGAGAGCTGGATGATAGAAACGAAAAATTCCGATGGCCGGCTCAGCGGTCGAATTTCCGGTACCAACACTCGTAAATAGGTGACACCTCGAACCGTTTGGGAGAACCCTGAATGTATGTTTTCAAAACCACCTGGCAAATTTGCATCGCCAGTATCCTGCTGGCGACTTTGAATAACGGACAGCTTCACGCACAGGACGGCAATACGGACGCGGAAAAAGTCCGCATCGGCACCTTTGATTCGCGGGCTATCGCTGTAGCCTGGGCCAGTTCGGCCAGCTTTTCCGAGTACGTCCAGGGGTTGCGTAACGAGCTGGAACAGGCCAAAGCGGACGGCGACGAGGACCGCGTCAAGGAACTGGAGGCATTCGGCCCGGCCTTGCAGCACATACTGCACAAGCAGGGTTTCAGCACCTGGCCCATCGACAACATTCTTGATCAGATTCGCGACAAGATCCCCGAAATCGCCAGGGATGCTGAAGTCGCCCTGGTTGTGAGCAAGTGGGATGTGGAATTTGCGGCCGACAACATCGAACATGTCGATGTCACCGATGCCATGGTGCAGCTGTTTGATCCCGACGAAAAGACGCTGGAGGCCATTAAGGACTTACGCGAACAGGAGCCGGTGCCTCTGGAGGATATTAAGGACTAGGCACGCTCCTGCAACATGTTGGCGAGGCATTCTGCGACTCGCGACCCCAACATATGCCGAACCATCCCGTCACGGAGTGACGGGACAACGATCATAGACTTCCGCCTCGCACACCAGTTGAACACGAACGAAACAGCGTGATGCGAGGACCTGGTCCATCACCGTTCGGTCGTCAAACCCAAAAATTAGCTGCCGCCAACATGGTTGCTGCCAATACCGCAAGACTTACTAACAAAAGCCGAAAGTTGGTCTGGCTTTCCAGTTCCTTTAACCGTTGCTCCAGCTTTTCAACTCGTTCCTCTACAGACATGTCAATCACCTCAAATGAACGGAGAGTTTAACACGAACAGGTTGGCCCGTACGTGCCACACCCTGTTGCCACATCAACTATTCTAGTCAAGTCCTGGGCGAAGACGGTCAATCATGCCATGTTTCCGCTACGAAAACTACGCTAATCCAGCGTGATCCGACGCGAGCGGCGAATCACCTGCGTGCGTTTCCGTCGGCGCCACGGATCCTGATGACCCACCCTTTGATTAGCGAAGTTTGTTGATAGACAACAACAAATCGAAGCATTCGATCTCTCCCGGCAGAACCAGCATTGGCAAAAGAAAACTTCAAAGCTCGAATACCGCCTTGATGCAGCCGTCCTTGCGGTTGGCAAACACATCGTAGGCCTCGATCCCCTGGTCCAGGGTGAATCGGTGTGTTACCAGTGACATTAATTCCGATTCGTGTCGTTTGACGACATCGTCCAGTCGGCCCATGTAGTGCCGTGCCGGGCAGCGGCCGGTGCGGTAGGTCAGGTTTTTGTCGTAGGCGTCGACCGGACTGAAAGTGAAATTGGGTGTGCAATGACACCCGATGACCGACATGATGCCACCGGGTCGCAGACACTGAAATGCCAGTTCCTGTGCCGCTGGTAGTCCTACGACTTCCATCACCGCGTCGGCACCCCGGCCTTCGGTCGCTTCAAAAACGGCGGCGCGGAATGCAGCAGCGTCGCTAAACGTCTCCGCGCCGAGTTCGCCAGCGCGAGCAAGTCGTTGCGGTTGCGGATCCATGGCCAGTACCCGAGTGGCCCCTCGCGCGAAACAACTCAACACGCACAACAGTCCCACCGTCCCGCAGCCGATCACGCCAAACACACCTTCCGGCCCGGTCCCGGCCATTTCGGCGCAATAATAACCCGTGCTCAAATTGTCGCCGAGCAACAAGCCGATTTCGGCTGGCTTATCCTGGAGGTCCATCAGCGTTCCATTGGCGTTGGGTACACGTACCAGTTCGGCCTGTCCTCCGTGCAATCCGCTGCCGGAACTGCGCCAACCAAAAAGTTCGCTTTCGACGCAACGCGACGTCAGGCCGCGCTGACAAAAATAACACGTCCCGCAATTGGTCGTGAATGGAGCAGCGACGCGTGTTCCCACCGGATGTCGGGTAGCCGCAAGTCCCGTTTCGACCACCTGCCCCACGAACTCGTGCCCCATCACCGTTCCCGGCTCAAGCCCCTGTTCGCGGCCAAAAAATGGATGCAAGTCGCTGCCGCACAACCCTGCCATTTCCACACGAACGAGGGCGTCACCCGGATCCTCGATGACAGGGTCCGGCAGCTCGATGCACGCAACCTCTTCAATATTCCTGAAACAAACGCCATTCATGCGTGATTCGAAAGGTCAGGCAGGTATCTTGTCAGTTATCGCCGGCCCTGATGTTACCGAACGACCGCTGGCCGGTCGACCACCGATCCATAGTCAACTGTTTTTTTGGGGAACAACCATGATGAGATTCCGAGTCAGTTGCTACGCATTGACATGTTGTTTTATTGTGCTGGCCACAAGTACAGAGTGTGCAAGCCAAATGGCCGGTAACAGCGCAGGCGCGGATTCGACAATGATGCCATCACACGACCTTGATGAGATCAAGATCGGCGTCTCGGAGATGCAGAACTTGATTAGTATCGACGGCGTCGCCGAATTGCGAGTTCGTCCCAGCGAAATTCGCATGGTGTTGGCAGCGGTCAGTCAGGGGCAAACCGCAAATGAATGCCGCGAAAAAGCTTCCGCACGGATCGCCAAAATTCAGTCCGGATGGCAAGCCATGGGCATCGCCGAATCGGACACGTTTGAGGACTTTATTTCCATTCTGCCCGTGTATCGATATGAAGAACAGCAGCAGAACAGAATCACCGTGCTGCAGGAAGTGCTCGATCACTATCGCTACCAGACCAACTTGCACGTCAAACTTGCTGACAATAGTCAGGCCCAACAAGCCCTGAATGTGGCCTTTGAGTCGGATGTCACCGACATTATTTCGTTCGACTACTGGCATCCGGAACTAAATGCAGCCCGCACCGAAGCGTTGCAGAACGCGCTCGCAGCGGCTCGACAAAAAGCCGACTTGATATTGGATGCGGGCTTGTTTCCCGAACGGCCTCGTCTGGTTAATGTTCGGGAAACTCACCGCACGATTTTCCCATCCAGCAAGTATCAAACGTTTACGAACGTGATTGACCAGACCGTGACTTTGCCGTACCGGTATCGCGAGGATGTACCTCGCATCAGCGCGCCGCGTCCCAAAACGACGTTCTACGGGGGGCTGGTGCTGGATGGCGATTCGCTGTCGCCCGATCTGCCAATGAAGCCGGAGATTTCGGTTGTATCGAGGGTCCGCCTGTACTTTCAGGCACCCTTCGATTTCGAGGACCGTGACACCGATGACTAACCACTCCTGGTGGCGGATAGCGCTATGGTTCGCCGTAATGGACAACGATATCATCTGCCGAAAACACCGAAAAACTTGCGCTTTGACAAAAATTCTCACCGTTTACAATGAAGTCCGTCGATCCGACCAATATCGGCGGGTGGCCAGCGAATATCGTTCGTCCACCACCTCATCCGCCTGTTCCTGCTAGACGCGAGCCTGCTTTAGATGTCCAAGACGATGGAAAATGTAAAAACCGCCAACAGTGTGGTCCGCACTCTGTTGCTCGTCGGCTTTCTCGGCGGATTCGGTTACCTCGGCGTACTCGGCTACAACAACTTTATTAAGCCGGGGCTGGAGGCCGAACGGATCAAAAAGGAGATGGCCGAATTGCAAGTCAAGTACGAGGAGCAGGAACGCGAGCTGACCCGAACCCGAACGGCGCTCAAGCTGGTCAAGGTCGACCATCGCAGAGCGTTAATCAAGGTGCTCGACAAGGGCGTGGATGAGGAAACGGAAGAACCTTATTTCGTGGTCGAATTCATCGAGGTTGACACGGACGGTTTGCCGATCAGCGAGACTCGTGAATTCCGTTTGCGGGGAACGCTGATGTTTGTCGATAGCTGGGTTGTCAAGTTCGAGGACAAATACGTCGAACAGGCCGACGAGTTGCGGTCTGCATCGCTGTGTGTGTTCAAATCGATCTGGGGCGACCTGGATGAACGCAGCGGCGGGCAACGTCTCGATACCAACGACGCGAGCGTGAATACCGCCTACGGAACGCTGGATCCCAAAAACTCCTTCGAGCAACAGATCTGGGATGACTTTTGGGCGCTGGCCAATGATCCTCGTCGTCAACAGGAACTGGGCATTCGTGGCAATCATGGCCAGGTCAACTATCTGCAAGTCGAACCTGGCATGGTATATCAGGTCGACTTGCGGGCTTCCGACGGGCTGACGCTGAAGGCCGCAGCCGAATCGAATACCTCAGTGGCGGCGCCTTCAGGCTAGTTGACCTGCCCGGCTGCCACTGGCGGGCTACAATAGGGTCATGTCCGATCCGTCTTTTCACGAACGCATTGCCGGCGAATGGCGCGAGCGTGCGCCGGAACTGGCTGACTGGACCATGCGGAGGCTGGTCAATCGCACTGACGTATGGGGCCGGTATCTAAAAAAGCGGCATCGGACCAACACGGCAGGCGAAAAGAACAACGCGATCACGGCCCCGTTTCGCAACGAACGAGGCAAGGTATTTCTGGGTTGCTCCTCGCTGGAAAAACACTTCAAGGCCAAGGACGGTGGCGGCGTGCTGGGCCTGCACAGCAGCGGGTCGGATGGTTCTTCACGCTGGTTCGCCATCGATATCGACCTGCACGACGACGACGACCTGTCGGTGACTCGGGAAGGCAACTTTGTGGCGGCGCGAGCCTGGTGGCAGCAACTGGTTGATTTTGGTTTTGACCCGTTGTTCATCGATTCCAATGGTCGTGGCGGGTATCACATCTGGGTGATCTTCGAGCACCCGATGGACAGCAAGACGGTTCGCAAGTTCGCGGAGCAAATGGTCTCCAATTTCGACGTGCGTGGCCTGGATGCGCCTCCGGATCTGTTCCCGGGAAATTATCGTTATGGAAGTTATGGAAGCTGGCTGCGTTTGCCCGGTCGCCACCATACTCATCAACATTTTTCACGTATCTGGAATGATGAGCTGTGGGATGAAGACAATCGGTGGCTGGAAGGACACGATGCCGTGGATCGTATCCTGCGCACACGCCCGGCGAATCTGGAAATTTGCGAACGGGCTGGGCTGGAACGCCGTCGCAAGACCGTGTGTCTGGACTTTGACGGTGTGATTCACTCCTACCACAGCGGCTGGAAAGGAGAGACGGTCATCCCTGATCCGCCGATTCACCGGGTCGACCAGGCAATTCGACAGCTTCGCAAACACTTCCGCGTGGTCGTTTATTCAGCGCGGTGTCGCAGCGACGAAGGCATGCATGCCGTGGCCAACTGGCTGGCCAAGCACAACATTGAAGTCGATGAGGTATGTCGCAACAAGCCGCCTGCCCACATCTACATCGACGACCGCGCCATTCCTTTCACCGGTGACTGGGACGACACCATCGCCTCAATTCACGAATTTCGCAAGTAATGGCGCGAGCGTAACGGCCGCTTCCAGCCGCCCTGGATTCGTTTGATTCTTACAACCCGTTCAGTCAGAACCTGATTGATGCGAATCCGGTGATCACGCTTTCAAAAGCGCTATTGACCACTGTCAATAATCAACGATTCAGGGTGGGTCAGGATCTTGCTATTACCTGCTTCGCGCGGATTGGATTTGGTCGCTTGAATTGGAAACTAACCTGCCGAAACACGGTTCCTCATTAGGGTACAAGCCAATGAACTGTAACATCTTCCTCGTCTTAATATTTCTGATAGCCGCCTGTCCGGCTTACGCCATTCAGGATCCGCAAACAATTCAGGATCCGGAGCCATACGAAAACGAGGACACGGAACTGAACGAGGATCCGAGGGAGCCAGTCAGGGCCCCAAGGAATCTATCCACCGCGATTGCATGGCACCGTTCCATGCTTGACCAGTTGTGGCAGGAGTATCGTCAACTGGGAGCGCAGAAGACCGCACTCTACCGTCAGAAAAACAACGGCGAGATTGATGAGCGGACGATGCGCGAACGAATTCGCGAAATTGAACGCCTTGAGGCCATCAATCTGCAACGGCGAAGTGACCTCGAACGATCACTCGGCCCGCTTGTTGACCTCGCGTTTAACCTTGATCCTGTTCCAGTGAATTCAATCCTGCAGTACGATCCGGCCGACCGCCGTAATTGGCCTCCGGAACTAAGCATACGATTCGATGAATATCAAACGGGTTTGCAACGCTGGAAACACTTGTTGCGCGTTCGGGAAACTAACGCCTCGATTGATCCGACAGCCGTGGATCGACTCGACAAGATGCTGGAACTCTATCGCGTCGAACTAATCGCTCGTGGAGTTGATGTTCCGCCACGAGACCGCAGTCGTGACAATTCCCGAACGGAAACAACCGCCCCGAAAAACCTGGAAGAGGAAGAGAAACGTCTCGGCGGATAATCTGTTCGAGCTGCGTCGTTTCGCCTCAGCTTGAGTAGCGCGTTTTCGAACTTGGCTATTGCACTGGCCCCCAGCCCTGCTTGATGTATTCTTCCTTGAAGGAAATCCAGAAAGCCTCGATTTGTTCCAGTGAATTGCTCACACGCACTTCGCGGGCCAGGGGGACTTTTCGGTTGGGACTAAAGTCTGTGTAGTGCAGGACGTAAGCGGGGAACTCGTCGCTTTCATTTTCCTTGTTGGTCTTCCACATCAGGAACTTGCGCACCATCATTTCGCCCTTTAGCTCCTTGGTGTAGACCTCACGACGAATGACCTCGCTTTTGGGCAAGGCCATTTGCGTGGCGTCGCGATCGGCCATGGGGACCTCGACGACTGCAGCAATCTGGTCGATCCTCACGTCCTGCGGATTCACTGATTTGTCTTCACGGCGACGCACAAACTGGGGTGAAATCACGCTGACCAAAGGCAGGCGTCGAATGACTTCATAACGCTGTTCGCCTGAATTCCAGTTGAGCGCCATACGGTTCACCGGTGCGCCACGAGTGGTTTGGGCAATCAGGTCCAGGCAGCTGATCTCGATGACCCATTCCGGCTTCACCATCTGATAAGCGACATGGTCGGAATTGACTTCGGCATACTCGCTGGCCACCACCATGTCCTTGAGATCGCTGAGCATTTCCCTTCGCTGGTCGTCGGTGAACCCGCCACCGACGCGACCCAGCACATGCACGGCTCCGTCATTTCGCACAATTGCCACCAGCACGTCATGCATCATGCCGGTGCGATCGTCTGTTGATTCGGTAAATCCAATGACTGCGGCATCCAGCGTGTAACGCGGCTTGATCTTGAACATGCCGGCCGAGTCACTGCGGACAACGACACCCTCGGCGCCTTCCTGCTCGACCCACTCGGCGAAAATATTCTCAATGATGTGCGCCGAATCGGCACGCCGGCTTTCCACAGGCTGGATACGCTCGCCCTGGCCGAATAGTGATTCGATCCTGGACCAGGTTTCCGCGAATAGAGCCTGATGGGGTTCGCCATCCAGCTCAACGATGTCGAACACGGCAAAGCGCAAGCGGTTCAGGTCGTCGTCGTCGCCGGGTTGCCGCGCTACTCGAACGACATCGTGGACGCGGGCGCGCCGGTCTTCCTGAATATCGACATGCAATTCGCCGGCAAACATTGCTTGTTTGATTCCGGAGTCCCGCAGCAATTTTTCGGCCTCATCCTGCCATGGCATACCGACACGCACGGTACCGCCCGGATTGAGCGAAAACAGGTTTTCCGAGTCGAAGTACAGCACGGTAAATTCGCCATCAATCTTGCGGCTAACATGAAAATCAGCAGTGGGGATTTTGCGTGCTATATCATTGCGATCCAGTGGATACATACGTCCGCCGGACAATCGCCGGTAGTCCTGCACCCGCGGCAGGATGGACGGATCACGCAACATCGTGGCGTTGGCCGTGGCATAGGAGCCCAGCCGAATCTGCAAACCGCTTTTTTCAATCAGCGTATTCTCAGCCATGGATCAAACCTGGTCCCCGTTTGATTCGGGCTTTTTTAATTCCAGATTCGACAAGTGCAGAATCAGGCAATAGCGGTCACCCTCGATGCGACCTTCCAGGAATCCGCGGTAGGGCTGGCCCCCCCGCCGCAACACCAGAGGCTGATTTGATTTGGAGCCGGCACCCAGCAACATCAAACTGTTGGCTTCGTGCAATTTCTTTGCCATTTCGTAAAGAAAGTCATACGTCAGGCCGTTGATGTGCGACAACTGGACCTTGGTTGCACACACAAACTTGCGACACGCTTCTTCCTTTTTGATCAACCGTCCCGACCATAACAGGGGAATATCAGCTGAGACATTTTGTGGCATCAATTCACGCGGCCGGCGCTCACGCTCGCTGCCGTCCGGATTCTTGATGACTTCAAATGCCTGAATCTTGTGTACGATTTTCCGCGAAGTATCGATATAAACGCGGGACGTTATGCGGAGGTAGGTCCCGACGGATTCCAGGTCTACTTCCGGATCGCCCTCGACCAGTGCAGTGCCAACTTTGCGCAGGTCTCCTTCGTTTTCGATCAAGGCATCAAGGTCGACATCGAGTGTGCCCTTGAGTACGCGGATGCTGAATGCCTGTCGTCCCTTTCCATCAAGCCATCGCACTTTTTGCGGTGACAGAACTGCTTCCATGGTGACAACGGCGTCGCGACCGGCCTGATTGCTGATGTTGATTTCCGGCATATCTAGATCATCCCAAAATCCATCAGGTCGTCATCGGCTTCTTCGCCATCGGAGACGGGCAAGGCGGTCGGCTGTTGCAGGCCGATAAATTCGATGTCGGTGGCGTCACCGATCAGCAAGAAAATATCGTTTGCTTCGTTGGCCAGCAAGAAACCGGTATCCGCTTCCAAACCGCCCCGATAACTGTAGTCGAACTTGAAAATCTTTCCGTTCCGCAAGCCGCCAATCAAGTCGTCGTGTTCTCCGCCCTCAGGCAAATCGAGTTGATAGATCAACCGAATACTGTGATCCATGTACTCATCAAACGAGACTTCCTCGGTCAACGGAATGGGCGCATTAAACGAGGACTTAACGGGTTCAATGGTATTCCCTTCCAGATCCACAGGTCGCAATTCTTCCTTGCTGCACCATTTCCCATCGGCCGTCATGTAGCCGATGCCTGTGCCGCCCAGTCCGACCAGCGTGCGGCCATCGTCTGCCAGCGTTGCCAGCGAACACGGTTTGCCGTCGTCATCCAGCACTTCCAGCTCCTTGTATCCATACAGCCGCGACCGATCGATCTTGTTCATACTGAACTTCGATTCGGTTCCCCGGTAGGAGAAGGCAATGGGCTTGGGCATGGTCGTGAGGTCAGATGGTATGGCGATGAGTGCTAGCTGACTTTCTTTTTTAGTTCAACGGCGTATCTGTTTCCACGGGGTTTTCTATAATTCAAGCTGAATGCGGCTAATGGGCCACGCAAGGGTTCCGTAATACGCAAAGTTTCACACGGCGGGAATGCCGGCGGTGTTGCCGTCGGGAACTCAGGAGGGGATCGGCAGATGCTTTACGCCTTGTTGTTTGACGGACAAGATCGCTTAATCGCCGCCGCCCCGGCTGCATTGCAGCACGCAACTGGCGATTCCTATTGGCGCGACAGCTATGCTGGCCGGATTCAGTTCACCGAGGATTGCCAGACTGCTTATGTCGAGATCGACGACCCGCTGCTTCGCGACATGCTGGATTCACTGCCGACCGATGACCGGCATTTGCAGGCCTGTGGCGCGAGGATCGAAGCGTTGATCCACAGCGGCGACGGTCCGAAATCGAGCAGTGGACATCCGAGGGCAGCATGAGTCGCGGTTAACGTTTCTGGCAGTACTCTCGAATGGTATCCAGCGTCCGGTCGTGGGCCTGTTCAGCGTCTGGATCTGGTGTAGCCGCGCGAATCGCCTTCAACACCTTTTCGGCTCTTTCTTTTAACTGCGCATCCTCGGTATCCAGATTGGCTTCGATCTGTCCCGCGACCCACATCTTGTCCGCCTTATCACCAAAGGTTGCCAAGGCAATGACGGCATTTAATCGCACCCAACTACTTTCGTCAGATAGCTTTTCAGCGATCAACTCCATCGTTTCCGTGTCATACTGGTTCAGTTCTGCCAGATGGCCGCAGCACCAGCCCCGCACATTCTGGTCCGTGCTCTCCAGGCAGGGCAGGTACCGAGTCTTTAATTCGTGAATTTGCAGAACGTCCACGTTGTCCGGAATCACCAGACGGTCCAGGTCGATCCGGTCCGTCACCTGAATGGTCACCACGGGCCAAGTGTGCCAAATCTTGTCACCCTGGTCACGAGTAGCCATGTGCGCTGCGATTCCGCCGTTGACGTGTACCTTCCAGTCGTATTCGACCGACTTGTCTTTCTCAAACGTTTGTGCCACGCCGGCACCAGGCCGCAAGACGACTTCCAGTTTGTCGGCAGTCACCTCGGCATAGTTGGCCAACAGCGCATTTAGCGCGTCAGTGTCACCGCGGTAACAGCAGAACTCGCTGCCATTGACCCACTGACGATAAACACGATTGTCATCATTGAAGACGGAGACTAACCCGGGCCACGTGACATAGTTGGCGGCGTTCAGCGGTTTATTTCCAAACTCTTCTTCGCCCATCGGTGCCGAGGCTCCGGCGCAGAAAATCGTTCCGAATACCAGTAAAACCAGCAGGGGCAACTTGTTCATCAGCTCAGCTCCGGCTCAACGAGATTGACTCGCGTTTTTAACGAGTTCACGAACGAATTGTTACATAAATTCGCCAGGATTCGACGGAGACCAGGGGCATATCGCGATTTTGCGACAACCTACCGGAAGGAGAGTTGATAAATGCCGACGGAACCTAGCTGATGATATCCGTCAGTATGTTTCCGTGTACGTCGGTCAAACGGAAATCGCGACCGGCGTACCGATAAGTCAGGCGTTCGTGGTCCAGGCCCAGCAAATGCAGAATGGTGGCGTGCCAGTCGTGGATGTGGCATTTGCCTTCGATCGCTTCGTAACCGTAATCGTCCGTGGAGCCGTAACTAAACCCGCCCTTCACGCCGCCACCGGCCATCCAGCTGGTAAAGCCCTTGTTGTTGTGGTCGCGGCCATTTCCGTTTTGGGCATCGGGCGTGCGACCAAACTCACCGGACCAAATGACCAGGGTGTCTTCCAGCATGCCGCGTTGTTTGAGGTCTTGCAACAATCCTGCGATCGGTTTGTCGACCTGGGAACAGGAGTTCGGCAAGGCGGTTTGCAAGTTGGCGTG
>JBPCVB010000506.1:0-10708 GCA_051010855.1 Pirellulaceae bacterium
TCCGGCAGCAACCCGTCGTGATAGTCGTCGATCAGTTGGCAGGGAAGCGGAGCGGTCACGACTGGAGTTCCTGGTTTTCTTTTTGTTGCGGACGTTCGAATTTCTGACGTAGTCGTTTGCGTGCCAGGCTCAAGCTGACTTTGACGCTGTTGATTGTGGTCTCCGCAATCTCGGCAATCTCGGCGATTGAAAATTGCTCAACCGTTCTCAAATACAGAACCTTGCGTTGCAGTTCGGGCAATTCCTGAAACGACTCCATTACCCGAGTCAAATGTTCTCGATTCTCTGTTTCGGCCCAATCTCTGGTCGCTGGTTCCGCCACCAGATGCAATGGCTGGCTGGGCGGTCGCCGCTGCTGTTGTCGACATTGGTCTCGCCACAGGTTGGCTGCCACCGTGAATAACCAGGCACGTGTATTCTCAACATCACTCAGTTGTTGCTGCTGTTTAACCGCGCGCAACATCGTTTCCTGCACCAGGTCTTCCGCTGTAGCGTGGCAACCTGTCAGGCTGAGGGCAAATCGCCACAGCGATCGGGAATGTTCTCCAAAATCGACCGTCAATGCTCTGACCCTGTCGAACGCTTTTGACGAGTGTCGACTTGCCACTCTAGATGAACGGACGCCTCAAGGCATTCAGGGTTAAACGCAAACTGGAAATTTCGGGATTTATTGCCGATTTCCGGGCCAAGCCGTCTGGTTCCCCATCCATATTCCCGAAAACAGCTCGAACAGGTTTGCGAGTATTTGTTGACGTTTACGCACGATCGACCCAGAATCAGCACGACAAATCTGCATGTGAAATTGTTGGCAACCATGAACCAACGAAGTCAAATTGACCGGGCATTGCAAAAGTACCAACAGACGCAAGAGGCGCGAGATCCGTCCCGCAAAACAAAACGCCGCGAGCCACCACGCAAACAAAAGAAGCCCGGCGAACTAACCGCGACCTACATCACCTACATCGGATCGCTTATGGTGATTTGGGGTGTAACCGCACCTGCTATGAAGTTGGCTGGATTTCAATGGAAAGTACTGGCGATGGTCGATTCGCCGGTGGCAGGCTTTGTCATGGCCGGATTCGGCCTGGTGGCGATGGTCATTGATGTGCTCTCGGAAGGATGGATTGCCAAGGGTATCGCCATCGCGATGCTAATTTGCGGCTTCATCAGCGTCACCTTCTTTCTGCCCAAAAAGAAGGACGACGGATGGCGCCCCGCCACGGGGGCGGAAATCGCGCTCAGCCAGCTCGATGATCAGCGTGCGGAACAGATTGTTCGCGACCGCGAAAGGATTTCGGGAGCGGCCTCGTCCGATTTCAACAAGGAAACTCGCCGGGCCGCAATGCGGCTAGGCAGCCGACGTCGGGAGGTTGAAGAGCTGGAGAACAAGGTAGACCTTTTGATCAAGCGGATCGAGGAAGCGGAAGCCGGGGAAGCGGAGACCGGAAGGCAATCGCGCCGGTTACAGATGCTGGAAACCGAGTTTCAATGCCTGTTGGCGCGAATCGAAGTCCTCGATGCCTGGCCCTATACGCTGGACCGGGACCTGGTAACCGTGCTTCCCTTGAGCAGCCAGTATCCGCCGCGGGCCGACGGACGCTTGCGCGATCTCGATGAATTCAAGGGATTTCACTGGCATCCGAAATCTCTGTTGCGAGGGTTGCGAATTCAATTCGAATTCGATCGCATGTACCTGATCGCACCCTGGTTTGACAAAATGTCAAAGACCGGCAATGTCGTGGCCCGCGATGGTTATGCCGTGGGCGGCTTGAATGCGGCCGTTGCCGGTGTCGTCAATCATAGCCCGTACCGGAAAATCCACGCCGTGCAAATCGTCTTTATGAGAATGCGAGGCGATCGACTTGATCCCGGTGATGTGTACACCTCAGAGTGGCTCGGTGATCCGAAAGACCATCCGATATTCTCAATTGCCAGCGACGGCCCCATCGTGTCCGGAATTGCCACGGAAAACAGTCACGTTACCAGCATGCCGAAACGACTGGGGCTGGTCTTTCGCAAGCCCCTGGGTGAAGTGGCAGGACAATAGTCCTGCAATCGTCGAACCGTAAACAGGTTTCGTTAGCAAACGTTCGAGTCAACCTTCACGTCGAGGTTCGGTGCGTCGCTGAACCACTCCACGATCGTAACGTCGGCCGGCTCATCAACCAGCACCCATACGTCAGACAGGAAATAGGCCGTCTCACAGACTTCAATCACGTCACTGGCATTCAGGCCCAGGGCAATGCCTACAGGCGAGTAAAAAGCGGCAATGGTGTCGGCCCGCACGCTCATGCCTGATGCGTTCAGCAAATAGCCCCTGCTGCGCAAATCGAATCGATCGGACCGGTTGTTGCCCACCAGGTACATGCCGTCGGTTTCATTAACCGTCACATAACCGCTGGCTGTGAAATTCAACTGGCCAAATTCAAGCGTCGCAGCGTCAGGATTGAAGAGAATATCAGGCGTGCCGGCGATGATCATCTGAACCGCGTGCAATTCAGCGCGACCACCAGCTCGCCAGACATTCGATCGAGCGTCGGCGACAAAGATGTTTTCGGCCACCAGCGTCAAATTTCCGACGACTTCGACGGTCGTCGTCAGATAGTCCTCGATGTTGCCGGCCGAAGTCAGGAAGGCGGCATCGGCCGTGTTGTCCAGCACCAGCAATGTCGAACTGTCCTCGGCAATCTGAACGTATCCGGGACTGGTGAAATTCAATCGCCCAAAGTCAACCGTGCCGGCGGTGCCGAAA
The DNA here is from genome assembly GCA_051010855.1 of Pirellulaceae bacterium. Taxonomy (GTDB): domain Bacteria; phylum Planctomycetota; class Planctomycetia; order Pirellulales; family Pirellulaceae; genus CAJQPP01. The sequence goes on from JBPCVB010000506.1 coordinate 2,753, forward strand.
ACCATAAAGTCCGTAGCGCTGACCCGCGTCTCGCCACCGGCCTCGATCACATCGGTGTCGCGATCCGCGACGAAGATCACACGGGCATCCATGGTCAGCGAATCAGCAACGCTCAACACCGTACCAGGACTGTCTGAAATCGCATCGGTAGACGTGATCGACAGGTCTCCCGCGCCGTTGTCGCCAAACAACCGGGTCGCACTCAACTCCACAATGGTCACGACACCCGGCGAGTCAAAACTGAGTCGGGTAAAGTTGCCTTTTGCGAAAATGTTGTCGCCGGCTTCAAAGCGAGCCGAGCGGGCTACATTGAAATCGGACGTCGCACCGGCAAAGGAACCCAGCGATATCCCGCCAACCGCCTTGAACACAGCGTGACCCAGCACATCGATGGTCGTGCCCTGTGTGTCACGCAATGCGGCATTTGATTCCAGAATCAGATCATTGGCGCGGTTAGCGCCTGTCAGATTGATATCCGAAGGAGTCACCGACGGGCCTTCACGATTCACAATGTGCACGTTTCCATCGGACTGGAAATTCAGGTTGGTTATGCGTAATGAACGGCTGATGTTACCGAGATTGATGAAATCCGGAGCGATCAGGTTCAGCGTTCCGTCGACCCGCATCAGGATTGGCTGCAAGTCGATCCCTGTCAGTGATTCCAGTGTCATGGTGTCACCACCGGTCACGGTCATGCGATCCATGCCGGAGATGTCCTGCGCAAGTATCCGCGACTGATGGTCGGTGTTCACCGAAGTCAATTCGACCGCCGAATCGATGCGCACTTCCACCGGAATCAGGTTGTCGTTGATTCCGAATTCGACCAGCTGCACATTCGCGCCTTCACCCAAAGGAGCCCCATCGACGCCAAGCGTCCCGCCACGAGTACCAACAAAAAGGGAATTGACCTGCCACAGATCGATCAGGTCGGAAATCGCCGAGTTTCCATTGGGGTCATCGGCCAGGACAACTTCCGCGTTGTTGATCATATGGATTTCGTCGAACAGCATCGCCGTATCATCGTAGTCGGTGATGCTGCCGCCGGTATTCAGACGCAGCGAACCGCCGGTGTTGGCAGTTGCAAAATCCAGCGGATCGCTGGAGTCCACGAAGTCATTGCCCACGAACTCGGTTTGTTCGTCTTCCTGAATCAGCATTTCTGATGTGGGCGAGCCGTTCAGATTCAGGTACCCAAAATTCGTGTTGAGATTGGATCCGTGGCCGAATCCGTCCCAGCCAATGTTCATATCGCCATCCGACCGAAACGTCGCCACACCATCAACAAACAACTGGTCATCCAGCTCGTTGACCACATCAATACCGGCGGCCCCTTCAAACAATGCGTGTTCGTTCACCTGGGTTTGCGCCGAGGCACCGTCGGTAATCAGGCCAGCGGAAATCAGCTGCAGCGTCTCGGCCAGATTGGCACTCGCAAAATTCAGTGGGTCGGTCGGGTCATCAATGCCGTTACCGACCAGCACAATGTCGCCGGGTTGTTGGAATGTCAGCCGTTCCAGATTGAAATTCAGGTAGCCCACCGCAACCTGACCCTGGCCCGTGCCAATGCTGGCCGCCCCGGTTGCGTCGAATTCGGATTCGAGAGTTAGTACTCCGCCGACTTCCAGGACCGAATTGGCGTCGTTGCCGAGCTGAATCTCCGTGGCCACAAGGCGGGCGTGTTCCGTAACGATCAATTCAGCACCCCGGTCATGGATCCGACCCCAGGACCAGTTGAGGTCCAGATTGCCGGCCGAATTGGAACCTTTTAGCCATGTGATGGCAGGGTTGTTGGCATTGTTCGTAATAACAAACTTCGCATCGCCCGGCGTATTGAAGGTCAATTCATCGACAGCGAACATGTTGAGTTCGGAAAAATCGATGCCTGTGTCGCTGGTCAGCCGCAGATGTCCCAGGTCGCTTGGTCCCAGGCCGGAAACAAATACGCGGGATGTTGCTGACGTTGATATCGTTCCACCAGCAACGATCGACATGTCGAATACATTAACTACTTCGCGCAATTCAATATCGTCAATGTCCGCGATGGCGTGTTGGCCTATGCCCACAGCAATTACGTCAAAGTCGTTTGTCGATTCTTCCAGAAAGACGTCGCCACGGAAAAACGCCTGTGGAATGACCACAGTTGAACCGGAGACTTGCGTCGTCTCCAGACCGTACAGCGCGACCGGACCGGACATTCCCGAAAAATCGACGGTTTCAAACACGGTTCGAAACGTGGCGGGACCGAGTGCTTCCCAGCCCAACAATCCGTTGGGAAGACCATTTAGCAAGGACTTATCAACTGTAAGTGTGCTCAATCCGTTCCCCGTCAATCCGGGCGCGTCGGATCCGTTCCAGACTCCGTTGGACAAATGCAGTTGATAGGTGTCGGCTCCAGTGTCCTCGGAGATGGTGAGAACTTCAGGATCCCAGCCGTTTAGACTCAGGCTGTCGTTAAACACGGCGAAACTGGCATCCAGGACGCGACGTTCTTCCAGACGTTCAAAATGCGGCGTGGCAATGTCATCACCCAGGCGGGCATTGCGGCGGCGAGGCAGGCGGGGCGCCATACCTGGACTCCTTGTTCAAAAATGAAAAGACGGTTCCTGGGGCGGGCGGAAGCGGGCGGGCACCGGACCCGTTCAACAACCAAACTGTGCTATTCTAAATGGCCGGGCAGTCGTCGCAATGATGCGGCCCTTCAAATTCGTTACGTACTAAGTTGACGATTCCGGCCGCTTGGGTGAATTTGTGGACCCGATTTTGACTGGTTTGGGTACGCGGTAGCGACGGCGCGGATGAGCGCCGGGAACAGCGGCACAATTACGAATAACAACAGGCACACAACATGGTGAAAATCACTAACATCGTATTGCTGCTTGTGTTGTGTTGGCCCTTCTCCAACCTGGTGGGGCAGCAACCGGACAGTGAATTGCAGCGCCCCAACATCGTCCTCATCATGGCGGATGATTTTGGTTATGAGTGTGTGGGCGCTAATGGTGGGACATCCTGGTCGACTCCACATCTGGATGAACTGGCCCGCACCGGAATGCGCTTTGAACATTGCTATTCGCAGCCGTTGTGCACACCTTCGCGTGTGCAGCTGATGACCGGAATCTACAACGTCCGCAACTACACGAACTTTGGCGTGCTGCCACAATCGGAAACCACATTCGCCAACTTGTTGCAGGACGCCGGATATGCAACCTGTGTGGTGGGCAAGTGGCAACTGAAGGGCGACCCGCTCCAGTTCGGATTTGACGAGTATTGTCTGTGGCAAATGAACCGGGTTCCCGAGCGTTATCCCAACCCCGGTCTGGAAATCAATGGCGAGCGAGTCGACTTTACCGACGGAGAGTATGGCCCGGACGTCGTCAGCGATTATGCGTGTGACTTCATTCAACGTCAGGCAGATGCGGAAAAGCCATTTCTGGTTTACTACCCCATGATCCTTACGCATTGTCCGTTTTGTCCCACTCCCGACACCAATGACTGGAATCCCGCGAGCGCGGGTTCAGAGACCTACAAGGGCGACCCCAAATACTTTGGCGACATGGTGGCCTACATGGACAAGATCGCGGGCAAGCTTGCTAGCCAACTTGATGCATCAAGTGTCCGCGAAAACACGCTATTCATGTTTACGGGTGACAACGGCACCGACAAACCCGTCGTATCCATGATGGGCGATGTGGAAGTGGCCGGTGGCAAACGCCAGATGACTGATGCCGGTACTCACGTTCCCCTTATCGCCAACTGGCCCGGGACCGTCGCAAGCGGCGCAACTAATAGCGACTTAATCGACTTCAGTGATTTTCTGCCCACGGTCTGCGCCGCGGCAAGCGTTGACATCCCGGATTCTCTCTCCAGCGATGGTGTCAGTTTCCTGCCGCAACTGCAAGGCGAACCTGGGACAACGCGCAAGTGGATTTTTTGCTGGTTCGCACGCAACGGCGGCGCCGAGGGAAAACAATGGACACGCAACCAGCGTTACAAACTGTATGCGGACGGCAGGTTTCTGGATGTAGCCGCTGACCCTCTTGAAGTAACGCCGTTGAACCGAGAGGCGTTGACCGCTGGACAGCGTAACGTGCGCGAATTGTTGCAAACGGCGCTGGATCAGTTCGTGGATGCCCGACCGGAACATGTTGCAGCACAAGGGAACAAGTGATTGCCTGCGATCGGCAGGGTTGCTACGTCACTAACCGCACCAACTGTGCTACGCCATAGCCGATATAGTTGCCCACCGCGTAGCCCAGCATGGCAATGATGATTCCTGACAAGACCAGATGTCGCCACTGTTTGGCCTCGGCAACGGGCGGCACAAATGCGGGACCGCCCTTGGTGGCAACCGAAGCAAGGGTCAGCACAGAGACTTCCATCCGCAACAGCCAACCAACACCATACAACACCGCAAAATGCACGAGCATGATAATGGCCACATAAACAAACAGGATCGGCGACAAAACGACGGCCTGATAAAAATTGATCAACGCGCCAACCGCGGCAAAGAAAACATAGAACGCCATATCACCAATCTGCCATGCTCCTTGCAGTCGTCGCACCGGTCCAAACTGTGCCACAATTAGCGCCAGCGTGGTCACGATCAGGATACCGGGTAGTTCGGGCATTACCGGATCGATAAGGGTCGTTTTCAGCCAGTTGCTCAGGGCCATCACGGCAACGGCAAGGAAGGCAAGGGTTGCTATCTGAACAGGATCGAAAGGTGGTTTTTCCTGTTTCGGTAATTGGTCGTCAGGCACTTCCTTGTTCACTGTCCAGACCTCGGCCGGAATCCATTTGCCCGCCAGCCAAACCGGAACGAGCATCCACAACGCGAACAAGGGAAACAGAGTGAGATTGTCGACCGCATTGGCTGCCGCAAACAAATCCGGGTCTTCTATTTCCAATCCGTCCCACAGCGAAACAAAATTCAAGCTGCCACCGATGTACGTTCCTGTATAAGGACCGGAGATTTTCCAGGACTCGTCACCCAGCGTTTCAGCCAGTGGCCCCTGCAATGCCAAACTGGCGACCAGCACGCCAACGACCGTGGCAACGGAAGCGAGCACAAAAGCTCCCAGCATCGGGCGACCTGCCGACAGAACATCCGACAAGCTGACCGTAAACAGAATCACGCAGACGGCAAAAGGTACTGCGAAATCCATGATCGAGTTGTAAAGCGGAGCATCGGTGGGGATCAGCCCAAGGTTGGAGCAAAGTGCGCTGAGGAATATGATCAACATGATCGCGGAGACACGCCTTGCCCATTGATACCGCTCGACCAGATGCAGCGCAAGACAAATGACACCCAGCAGCACGGCGAGGATGGCCAAAGGATCGCTGATCATACGGATCCGCTTGTAAGAAGTGTGCGAAACGGCAGCAGGCGATTCAGCATTGTAGCCGAATGCTGGCCTTTTTTAGTCCGATTGGACAATGTTCAGCGCAAGGATATTGAAACTGCCGCCGTCATGGCTGGTAATGTCCTGAAACAATTTTGCGAAACAGGAATCCCATGAAATTTGAACTGGTGCCGCTGGCCTTTCTTCCATTGGCAAGGATCATGCCCTGGTGGGTGATCGTGCTTGCGATCGCATTGGGCACTGCCCTGGCACTGGCTTTGCTGGGCAAAAAGAGCAAATAAATTACTGAGCTTCGCTAAATGCCTGGTGACCTGCGGCCAGTTCCGCAATTTCGATGTGCGTTACGATCTGCCGCCGCAGTGGCGTGGTCAACAGGGCGTATATCAGGCATCCGGAGAGCGCCGCAAAGTTGACGGTGAGCCAGTACAGAATCTTGTCCATGTTCCAGCCGCCACGCATCAAGCCGCAGGCTTCCAGAAAGCCGTGGCCCATCAGCATGACCAGGCCCAGCGGCAGATACCAGACCAGCGGAATCTTCAGGCAAGCGACGCGATCCTGCGACCGTGTCTGGTCAACATCGATCAAGTGCTTCCCGTACAGCTTCATCTGTGCAAAAAACCCGTTGTCCTCGCCCGCTTGAAATCGGAATCGATCGAAGGTCAACGCGACCAATGTCATCAGTGCACCGGCCCACATCATGGACGTGATTTGCCAGTCGGGACGCTGGTCGCCTACCGCTAATAGACATCCGATCATCGTCACCAGAAACAGTATTGCGCCGTAACCGTTAACTTGTCCCATAGCGACCTCGACTAGTTATCCATGTCCCGCAGCAGTTCGGTATATCGCTCGACGAGGGCGTCGATCTGTTGTTGGCGCTTTGCGGGGGCGGCAACGATATTCACCTGAATGTCGGCATCGGTTTCCAGTCCGAGAATCCGCCGAATCGCCGACGCCGCGTACACGCGGTTGACTGGAACCGGGTCATTCAACGACGCGGCGACTGCGGCAAACTCATTGCGGGCGAATCGGGAAAGGGCCAGCCATTGCGTGGCCAGAAACCTCATGTGACTGTCATCGCTGGCCAGCCACCACTCACCGGCCGGTACATCCAGAGAGTAAAACGTGTCCCATGAATCGTTGGGTTCAGGTGCTGAGCCCCAAATCCGCTTTTGCTGGTTCAGCGCCCATCGCACAGACTTGTCGAGGTGACACGAATTGCAGGCATTGGCCATGCCTGCGGCAACCATGCTCTCCTCCACCGGCATGCTGATTCGATGGCTGTGAATCAGGTTGTTGATTCCACGTGTGTATTTGGGCATGTGACAGTCCAGACAGTTGACCTCGCCATGGCCGGGTCCGCTATGGGCCAGTGCGAATTGCTGGTCCTGGTATTGGGTATGGCAAGATGCGCAAGCGTCGAGGTGCTTTTGCTGAACGACACCCGTCAGTTCAGCGGGCGTGCCGGTGTGTGGTTCATGACAGTCGATGCAGCTCAATTCGGTCGCGCAGGATCCTGCGAACAAATCCAGACCTTCACGCGAATTGTTTTTACCGGCTCCGTTGGGAAACAGGGGTGACTTGCCCGAATGGCACTGCGTGCAAATGCCGCGAGTCGTAAAGGCATTGTGCCGTTCACCGGTCGGCAGGTGGCGGGGGTCGTCGGCGCTGATGCGAGTCAGGTTACTGGTCGGCAGGAACTTGATTTCCCGTTCCCGTTCTGCGTGCTCGCGGCCACCGAAATGACAGCTTTCGCAGCTAACACCAAGCGTAACCAGATGTTTGTCGGGGTCGAGTTGCTCGTTGGCATCAAGGAACGACTCGACGTCCGGCTGAATATCCAGTTGCGTTGACACGGCCTGGCTCAGCCCGTGGAGTTCCGCGGAGACGGTGGCATCAGGGAATCCGACCATGTAGTCGTGAAAGATGCGATAGGCGTAGGGAAACGTGTTGTGGCAATTCATGCAATTGGCCGCGTACACGTCCACCTGCGGCTCGCCGTCGATCGCTTCATCGACGGGCAAGCCTTCACACAACTCTTCGTCCTGGTAGCCGTTGGTATAGACACGGGGCACCCAGCTATTCAGTTTGAACCAGTAGCCAAATGGCAGACGGTGTTCTTTCCAAATGTCGTGATCGGGAGGTTCGGGGCCTTCCAGTTGCCGGCCGATGTAGGCCTGCATGTATCGTGATCCCACAGCCCGGGTGACTTCATACAGACGCTTTCGCTCACCCGACCGGGTGTACACGTGCATGTGATAAGTGCCCTGGTCATCGGTAGTGAAATGCACTTCACCGGTCGGCATCGTAAGTACCGCATTGTCAAAATCGCCTTGCATGGACGACTCGTCCGGATGGCGGTTCATGCGGCTGTGCGGGTGAGTTGTCCAGCGGTCGTAGTATTCTGAATGGCATTCAGCGCAGGATTCCGGTCCCACATAATCGCCCGGCAGGATATTGCTGTAATCGACGTGAGGATTCACTGCATCGCGTGGCAGAACCCGCGGATCGGGCTTAACGACAGGCTGACCGCGGTCCTTCATGCCGGACATGGCGAAGGGGATCGAGACGGCAATCAATGCCAGCGTGATCAGGG
>JBPCVB010000507.1:0-9096 GCA_051010855.1 Pirellulaceae bacterium
TGCCAGATCACGCCCAGTGGGTCAACAATCTTGTTTTCGGCATTTGCCTCGGGATTGCGGAAGTAGTCCCGGCACACATGGTCGCCGCTGACCACCAACTCACCGATTTGGCCAGCGGGCAGCGTCAGTTCATCAAGTGATTTTGAACGGATGGCTTCATCCTGTTGCAGAATTTCGATAACTCGGGCGTCGATCCGCGAAACGAGCTGCCCTGTGCAGTAGCCAGGCAGCCCCTCGTCGAGTGACAGGCGCTGACCGGACGAGATATGTGCTACAGGTTCCGCTTCGGTTGAACCATAAGCCACGATAATTTCGGTCTCATTCAGACAATCTTGCCATCTTTTCAATTGACGACGGGAAACCGGGGCGCCGCCGGTAAGAACCCGGCGCAACCCAGGCCGTCGCCCGCCGCCATCCAGGTAATCGCACAGTCGATCAAGAAACGGCGGCGACACTGTACACGTCGTGACACCGTGTTGATTCATTTGTTTGGCAATCTTGTTACCGTCGACCTCGGCGACCCGTTTGAAATCCATATCGGGGACCACTGATGTGATACCGGAAACCAGATTGTTTAAGGCAAACACCGGAAACGTGGGCATGTCGATATCGTCGGCCTGACAGGGAAATTCGTGCTCAAGTGCCTCGTGCTGCGCCCTCAGGAAGCGATGCGTGCGATTGGCGCCCTTGGGTTGGCCACTGGAGCCGCTGGTAAAGGTGATCAACGCGGGTTGCTCTTCGTCGACTTGCACGACGTCACTCATTTCCATGTTCAGCTTCAAAACCGGCAACCGGTATTTGGCGGGCCACCACAAGAATTTGTGGCCCGTCGTGACTTTTTTCCGGACCTGCTTCAACTCGGGTTCCATGCGTCGCAGCCAGTGGCTTTTTCCGATACCGATGAACGCAGTTGGTTCGGCGAACTGTGCGAAGGCTGCCATTTGCCTCGGCGGAATCCACGGATCAACAAACACAGCCGTTGCTCCGATCGAGACGACCGCCAGCAGGGTCATGTACAAATCGATCGACATGGGAATCATGATGATGGCCCGATCACCGGGTTGCAGGCCGATTTCGCGGAGGCTACTGCCCAAAAGCAACGACCCTTCGTGCAATTCGTGGAAGCTGACCCGGCAGCGGCGACCGCGACCGGGCATGATGATTGCCGGACGGTCGTTGCCACGTGCGATATCGTGAAACAACTGGCAGACGTTCGGGTTGTCGATTGAGTTGTTCAAGAAAGCGGAAAGTGACTGCCGGGTGATTGATACAGGACATAGCGTCGCAAAATCTGCGACACACCGCCATCGAGCCCTGACGAGACATTGCCGTCACGGATCAGGCACAGGTTGGCGCGTTGATACCCCAAATCGCTCGTTGCCTGATATCCCAGATGCATCAGCGCCCCGGCCAGCGATTGACGCCGGTGCCTGGGGCGAATCCCGATCGACTTGAAGTTAACCGCGGTGGCCCTGGAACGATTGCGCCAGAAACGAAATTTGGCGAGGACATCTTGCCGGCCGTGCATCGCGGTGACCGCTTGCCAGTAGTCGATCGTGTTGAACAGAAATCCGACCGGCTGGCCCTCGGGCGACACAGCGAACCAGACCAGGCCGGGATGCACAATGGATCGCGCTCCATGATAAAGATTCTGGAACTCCTCCCAGGAGATTTCGTCGAACAAAAAGTTATCGCGAAAGGCTGCAAGGCTTATCTCATAAATTGCCCGCAGGTCCTTTTCGTACGACTGCATGTCGAGTCGGCGGAATCGATAGCCCGCTGACCTGGCCCTTTCCAACGCAGGCGCCGTGGCATTGATTGCAACGGGAAGGTCGACCAGCCGTTTCGAGTGATATCGATCGATGACCTGGAAACCGGCCGCTTCCCAGGCTTCTGGGTACCACGACGGATTTTCGGGTTCCATCAGGAACGGTTGCTGGTCCCAGGGACCGCTATTCATTCGGTAGCGATGCCAGGTATCGCCATCCATGGGCCCCACAACCGAGGTGGCACCTTGCTGTTTCAACCAGTCCATTGCATGCGACAGCAGATCGGGAACCGGATCGGGGCATTGTGCGGCAAAGAAACCCAGCATACCCAGCGGTTGGCCTGACGGGCATTCCACAGTCGGCGACAATCTCGCCACAACGTGAGCCAGGGTTTGCGACCCCGACGGGCTGCAAAGCGCGAACAGTTGTTGACGGCCGGAAAATTTGTCACGCAACAGCGACGTTGCCAGTGACCGGGCAGCCGTTAACGGAATGTCGGGCTCCTGGCGACGCCACTGTTTCGACAGTGAGGCCAGATGCTGTGGCGTTTGCGCGTCGATGTCCCGGACCCTGATCATGGCCGCATTCTATGAATAACGGGCGATCAAATGAATCACGAGACTCATGCACCAGGATTTGCGACTGTTCGACACTGGCAAAGCTCGCTGGCGTATAATCCTGAGACCACCGAATCCTTCCCACGTCCATGGTCGCATGAACTCTGATTCCCAGGCATTTGTCGTGCTGCGGCACGAATTCCCCCACGACACTGAACGAACGGACCATTTTGACTTGATGCTGCAAAGCGGCGAAGCTCTGGAAACCTGGGAATTGAGTCACTGGCCGCCTGTGGGACAACAGGTTGTGCGGCGTTTGCCCGACCATCGCCTTGAATACCTGGAATATCAGGGTCCCATTTCAGGAAATCGAGGCCGGGTGACGCGCGTCGAGCAGGGACTTTACGCGACGCTTGTGCAGGAAAGTGATCGCACCGAGGTGATCCTGAACGGTTCAGGATTTACGGGCGCGATTTGCATCCGGCGCAACGAGTCCGATCAGCGGTGGGTATTGTCGGTGTCGCCGTCAGAATCGACGGGGATAAAAGACTGAAACGCGACCACTTCGTGTTGCGATCTTCCCGATATCGTTATTTGCCCCGGTCGCAGCACGATCGATTCAAACGTTGGACGCGTCCCCTCACCGTGTTCAAACGATGCGGGCAAGTTGATCATGGCCACAGGGTCGCCGTCTATTCGCGACCAGGACAAAAGGATGTCGCTGGTACGCAGCGAGGATTCCAGTTGCCCGGCCCACCAGGACATGGGAACTGGCAAAACCCCTGATCGCACCTTGCCAATGCGAAACGCCAGTTGATTATCGACATCAGTACAAAACACTTCTCCGGTTACGGTGACCACGCCACGGAATCGCCCTGACTCGATACGAAATACGAGATCTATTTCGTTTTCGCGGATTACGACGCGAGGTTCGCTTACGGTGGACGGCAACACCTCGGGGAATTTTTGCGGCAAATCCGCCGCCAGCCATCCGTTGATTTGTTCATGAGTGAGACACGCTGTCCAATCCTGGTCCAGGCGAATTCGATTGGACAGCTCCACCATATTGCGTTCGAATTCAAGACCACGCTCGGCGTTTTGCTCGGGTGACACAGCCAGCCACTTACGATATTGGGCCGGCTCGTAACGCGTGGAAAGAAGCACCAGGAGCGAACCGATCCCAACCAGCACCAGTGGCACGATCACCAGGAAGAACTTGCGCGGAATGGACAATCTCATTCTGCATCTCCTCGCCCTGGTGAACCTGGAAACCCGGGGGAGAATGATGGATTCGGAGATTGACGACAAGGTCGATTAAGCAAGCCCGTGCGGTGCTACCACACGGGCTTGAGTGCTTTCAAAATATGGTTCCGGTGGTGCACGGGCCGTCAAAAAAATGCCCACCGGTACGACACAATTACTTATCGACCTGAAATACGTTGAGGCGGTACCGACCGGTCGAGTCCGCATTGCAGCTGGTCATGATAATCTTGGCCGGTCCGGATTCTTCCGGCTTGAACACGATCATCGATTTGTTGTAGCTGCTGTCGATGTCATCGTTGTAGGCGTGGCCGCCGGGATAATCGGCTGCGAGAAATGTATCGAATTCGGTGGATACGCAATTAACCACGTACGTCTTGCCGTCTTCTACATCGATTTCATAAACGTCATAGAATTCGCCAAATTTCAAAAGCCGACCGTCCGATTCGTCGAGATCGCCCCGTTCGCTCAGTACTTCCTCCAGCATGGCCGTTTCGATGGTCACCTTATAAGCGCCTTCCGAATCCTCGTGCAGGCCGGCCGCGCCGATTTCCCAGATACCTTCTTCAGATACAACCGTAGTGATACGGGAACCATTGAACTCATACGAGTCATCATTGCGTAGTTCCTGGCCGGATGGGCCTGTCAGGTGCAGGACGGTATCCAGACCGCTGTCATCGGTGCACTCCATCGAAATAACCAGCAGCATGCCGGATTCCAGGTCGACTTCGTAGTCATCCATGTAGGAACCTGAATCGGAATGGACTCGGTCATCGGAGGTCAACTCACCTTCGTGTTCGATGGTTTCCTGACCGGTTTGGGCCTGAAGATGATTGAACGTCATCAAGCCCAGACACAGGGCAACCGGGAAAACAAAACAACGCCGCAACATGATTACTACTCCAATGGTCTGTATGAATACAGGCTCGCCGGTTGCTCGCCTTGCCGAACACCTTGGCACGGTATGGTCAGGATAGCAGAAGCGACTGCTGGAATCAAAAACCGCACCTGCCGGCATGGCGTGATTGACGCGTTTCCTAGCGTGATTGACGCGTTTGTTTGTCCAGCCAGTTTCTTGCGGCAACCAGCGGATCGCCCGATGTCAGTTCCTGATCCACCGGCAGACGAACCACGCCGGCTCCTCCCGCTTGCCTGTTATGCAGATGCGCGGACTCTTCATCATCGCCGAGTCCGGCAGGCACCAGCGTGGCGTAAGCCAGGTGCCGGATGGCTCCATCATCATTGGGCAGGTCGAATCGGTCGAGGCAGGTCAGTCCACTGTTGGTGGCTGGTCCAATTAACGAAGTGTTGTTGCGTTGGCCCAGAGCGTACAGCAATGCGAACACCGGACCCGAGACACGTTCACGTGTCAGCACGGCAACGTGCAGGCCTTCAAAGTCGGAATCGGCACGGGTCATCAACGTGCGCGTTTGTCCGTAAGGCAAATTAAGCGTACCGAGTTCACCCTCACCGACCAGCACATCAGCGACCATATTGATGTGATGAAGTTCGGCGTCGTTGAGCTCGCGCAAATCAAGTACGACACCTTTGGCTCCTTCGGCCGCTACGTCGCGAACGGCGTCCTGCAATTCGGCTGAAGTACTGCCAACCAGTGAAGCGATGGCCATGTAGGCGTACCGGCCGTTGCGATCAGGCATGTAACGCCAGGTCCCATCCTCTTTCTGCCGCACGCCAGTTACGCTGGGAATAGGCACGACCTTGCGCACCATGTGCAGGGTACGTGGTTCCGAGCCGTCCTGGTTTTGCACCTCAACGGTTACCTCGGATCCTTCCAGGCCACGCAATCGCTCGACAATTACTCCAAGGTCGAGACCGGCCATCGACTCGCCGTCTACCTCGATGATGAAATCACCGACCCGCGCGCCCGCTTCGTGTGCCGTTCCGCCGGGAAACGGGTAATCGATCATGGCTTTTTCTTCTTCATAGCGCACCCGAATCCCGATACCTACGTACTGATTTTCCGCCAGTTGCTTGTCCACCCGGTTTTGGCGTGCCGAGACGTAACCGCTTCGCGGATCGAGACTCCGTAGCATCCGGTCACAAATCTGGTCCAGCAGTGGCCGGTCGGGATTCTCATCCACGTTTTCCAGTGCCGCCTGCCAATGGCTGGTTAGCCATTTCTCGATGTCCCCGTCATTGGCCAGCTGGCTCGCCTCGTGACGCAATCCGGCTGGTGCCTGCTTGCCCCCAACGGTGTAACAGGCGTCAACCGCGGTAAGCATGAATTGCTGTTTCACAATCGGCTGGAGATAGTTCTGGTCGAATGTCTGGTACAGCGAATTGACCCGCTGGACAAACCGGGCGGCGGGTTCATCGATCGCCTTCTGGCCGGCGACGGGCAGGGTGACAAAGCCCACAATCAAAAGCGGCACAAGGCCTGCGCACGGCAGGGGACGGAATGTGGTTGGTGAGACTTTCATTGGGAGCTTCCTTTTTCAATCCTTGACATGGGTCACTCGCGACCAATGTCGATTCTAGCATATCGAAATGAACAAAAACCCGGCTCTCTCTCGCGATGTCGGCTGTGAATGTTATGTAACTGTTACCTGCGTGTGGGAACTATTGCGGACCTTGTCGCGTCCAACCACAATACGGTCTGTAGTCCCGTCTCGAGACAGCTGTGCGACAGTGCGTTATCTGCCGTCTATTTCACTCCCCTTGCCGGGGTACCGGATTGGAGCCGTATGAAAGCGAATCGACGAATTTGGTGTCTGATCCTTGCCGCGTTCCTCTTTGCAGCACAGGGATGCGGCACAGGTACCTACAACGACCGGTATGAAGAACGCGGGGGCGATTTGCATTACGAAGCCGATCAATAGTAGCCGGGGCGGGGCGACGGGCGAATTGATGCCTGGCCCCGTCAATTCGTGGTTATTTTGACAAACCGGGCATCGAAACTGGGTAGCAAAGGCCGGTTTTCGGTCCTACAATTAGCGTTTGCGAGAGTACTCTCACATATCCTTCCATTTTGCGGACCGAAACGCCACATTCGGGGCTCGTGACGTTTCCGATTCCCAACGAGGAACACAATGCGAAATTATCTGACGATTCTGGTTGCTGTCCTGATGCTGATCGCATTGGGATGCGGAGATGGCAAAAAGAAGTATGCCAACGGCCCGGATACCGCTGCCGAACGCGCTCGCGAACGGTCCAAAGAGCGGGAAGAACAATCAAAACAAAACCAGCCCTCTATTCCCAACATGCCCAGTCGTGATCAGGCCGGTGACGACGAGTCTGGCGACGACGGCGAAGGAGAAGGCGAAACGTCCGATGGAGAGGGCGACAGTGAAGGTGACGGGGATGCCGGAGGCGATGGTGAAAGTGAAAGCAAGAAAGCCTCATCGAGTGATGCCCAACCAAGACAGCGTGTTAGCAACGCGCGTCGCCGCAAGCGTCCACCGGACGCCGGTCTCGGTGGTGGCGGTATGACCGCGGAAGAAATGCGTAAGATGCGTGAGGATTTGGAAAACGGCGGTTCGGGCGACACCTCCGACGATGAAGCGGAGGATGACGAGGAAACGTCCGACGATTCCGATGATCAACAGCCCAATATCGCAGCACGTCCCGAGCCCCCCAAAGAGCCGACTATCTCGTTTTTTGATCGCGCTCAATACGCATTTTCCCAACAACATGACACTGAAGGATTCCAGTACCTTTACGCCCATATGCTGACCGAAGACGACGCCTCGTCGGAATATCCCCTGGGCTGGTATTCGGGGATCAAGCAACCAAAGCTGGCCCTGCGCTGGGGCGTTGGCGTAACGTATAACCCTGGTGAATACGAAGGTGATCCGCCCACGATCGGCAATTCGGTGGCAAGTACGTCATCGAGCGGTGGTGGCGGTGGCGGCAACGATTTCAATTCCGGTGCGCCCAGTGGCGGCGGCGTTGGACTTTCCCCACCTCGGCGTCGACAAGGCCAGAGGAGGCCAAGTGGCGGCAGCGGCGGTGGCGATGCCCCTGGTTCAGGCAATAGTGACTCGGATGATGGTATGGAGCCGATCGAGGAATTACTGTACTACACCGGCGATTTTGGCGAGAAGTTGATCGAGCGATTTGAAATGCGTCGTGTCCACGGCGATGCCTTTTACGGCAGAATCCTCAAGGAGATTGACCCGGCCTTTGAACTCCAAATGCCCGGCGAAACGGAATCACCTGCCAGTACTGGCGACAACAGCGACGACAAGGATGATTCGGCTTCCGATTCCGGTGGTGCTGGCGATTTCATGACCATGGGCGGAGACAGTGCTCTTCCTCCGGCCGCCAGTCGTTTTCGCAATCGCAACCGCGGCAATAGTTCCGATCCCGATCGCGAATTTGATCCGGGATACGAAGCCGATCCCACATCGCTGGCTCCCGGGCTAATCATGCTGGGAACCGGCAGCCAGGACGAAATAATGGATCGTGCCC
This sequence comes from Pirellulaceae bacterium, assembly GCA_051010855.1. GTDB lineage: Bacteria > Planctomycetota > Planctomycetia > Pirellulales > Pirellulaceae > CAJQPP01. The sequence goes on from JBPCVB010000507.1 coordinate 8,018, forward strand.
GCCAACACGGCATTGATGTGCTGGTGGTGTTTAACGTTAAGGTCCGGCACTCGGAACGACGCAACGGCGAAACCTCGACCAAATCGAACACGATCGCCCGTGTTTTCACGATGAAGGACGGCGAGGAACTGGTCTCCACGCGTTCGCTTAGCGATCTCAGCGTCGCTTCAGCCCGCGAAAAAGGCCGGGACGATCCGGTCGAGGAAGAACTGGATACGATTTTCCGCAACACAGCGGACGAGAGTTTGAAAGCTGGCGACATGCCGGACCTGACAGCGGACATTGCAGCCAAACGAATCGACGCGCTGTTGAACGCAAAGTACGACAACCCGCTGCCAGTGCTGGTTGAGATCAAACACTACTTTGACAGTGGTCTGATCTCCGATACGCAGTACGTTGCAGCAGCCGAAGTCCTGATTGGGGCCAGAAATGCCACTGATCTAATTGATGGTGACATGGAGGCCAAGGGGAAGGCGTTGGAGGACTGGTTACCAGGTCGGTACGGCGTTGATACGTCCAGCGGCCGTGGTTTCCGTTAAACCGAAACGGTTTCCATATGATCATTACAGAGCACCCTTCAGGGGTGCTCTTTTTTATGCGCCGACATTCCGCGTCACACCGGTTTCATGGCGAGTGTAGCCAAAAAACCGTCGATGTATTGGGACAGGACTTTCGCCGGGCTATCATCCCAATGGTCTTCAAACAGACTCGTCAAATGGAATCCGGCACGCAATTGGCCGCCGATCTGGTCTTCCAGTGAATGACCGAACTCCATTGGTTCGCCCTGATCGATCAACGACTGTCGTTTGTCATCTGTCAGCTGCTCCTCGTCGGAATACGGAATCTTGTACGCCACTTGCAATCGACCTTTTTCCATCTCCCAATAATCAAAGATGTAAAACAGCGGATTGACGAACCCTGTCATCAACTGGCCGCCGGGTCGGATCACCCGAAAACACTCGCGCCAAACCGGATTCACATCTGGTATGAAACCGTTGGAACACGGATGCACGATCAAATCAAAGGTGCCGTCAGGGAACTGGCTCAAGTCCCGCATGTCACCCTGTACAGTGTGGATC
>JBPCVB010000508.1:0-19388 GCA_051010855.1 Pirellulaceae bacterium
GATTGGGTCCGTACAAGTGGCCCATTGCGGCCACATAAACCACATCGGGATTGTCGGGATGAATGCGAATCCGGGGAATGTGATGCGTATCGGCAAGGCCAATATGCTCCCAGGTCTTGCCACCATCGGTGGACTTCCACATCCCGCCACCGTGCGACACATTGCCACGTATGGTGACTTCACCGCCGCCGACATAAATCGTATTGGGATCCGAGTCAGCGACTGCAACCGCGCCAATGGAACCGCCGAAAAATCCGTCAGAGATATTCCGCCACGTCGAGCCGCCGTCATCGGTACGCCACACGCCGCCGCCGGTGGCTCCAAAATAGAACGTCATTGGCTGGCCGGGCACGCCGGTGCAAGCGGCCGCGCGACCACCGCGAAAGGGCCCGATGCTGCGGTATTGCAGGACATCAAACAACGGTTGTTTGGGGTTATCATCGTCGCTTTGGGCAAACAGTTGCCCTGCGGAAAACGTGCAGCAAGCGATGAGTGTCAAGACAGCGGTAGCGCAGAAACGAAAATGGCGGTGCATTGCGTGGGTCCCTGGTTGGATTGCCGTTATTCGATCAAGCCCCGATTTTAGTTGGGCGTATCGCGATGCGTTAGCCACCGTTGCCCGCTAATCGCGGATTTTTCTGCACCGTGCAGCGAAAAAAGTCACAATCGGGGAGACCCGAATCTCTACGGAACCACGTGCCATGTCATCACAGCTGACTCGTCGCATTCGCAAGATCTGTCTGGCCCTTCCCGATGCCACCGAATCGGAGAAGTGGGGCCAGCCGCATTTTTGTGTTGCCGGAAAGATCTTTGCCGGATGCGGCGACGAGAAAGGCACTTTTGCGCTGGGCTGCAAGCTGGAAATGGACCGCGCCGCGCGGATGGTCAAGTTACCCGGCATCTGGAAGGCACCTTACGTCGGCCACAAGGGCTGGGTCTCTGTCGACCCGACCGCGTTTGATGACTGGGCTGCCATCGAAGAGATGATCGGCTGCAGTTACCGTTTGATCGCGCCCCGCAAGTCTCTGGAGAAGCTCGACGACGATCAGCCGGCAAGATCCTCGGCCAGAAAGCACAAGTAGATTCGACCACCCAGCGTATCAAAGGCTGCTGATGACGTCGGCAATCTGTCGGGAGGCGGTGCCGTCGCCGTAGGGGTTTTGAATGTTGGCCATGGCCTGACGGGCGGCGGGATCGGACAACAAGCGGGTTAACTCGCCGGTGATCGTCTCACGGCAGGTGCCGACCAGTTTGGCGTTACCGGCCTCGACGCCTTCGGGGCGTTCGGTCGTTTCACGCATCACCAAAACCGGCTTGCCCAGTGAAGGTGCTTCTTCCTGCACGCCGCCTGAATCGGTGAGTATGACCGTGGCCTGATCCATCAACCACACAAACGGTTCGTAGGTCAGCGGTTCGATCAGCATGATGCGTTCATGGCCATCCAGAATCCGGTTGACCGGCTCGCGTACGTTTGGGTTCAGATGCACGGGATAGACAAACTGCACGTCGGGTATTTCATCAGCCACAGTGCGAATAGCGCGGCAGATGTTTTCGAAGCCGTCGCCAAAACTCTCGCGGCGGTGCCCGGTCACCAACACTAGCGGCCGGCCGTTGAGCTGGCCCAATGCTGAGGGCAATTCCGGTTTCGATTGCTGCACCCGCTCGCGTACCCACAGGAGCGCATCAATCACCGTATTTCCAGTTAGATGAACGGTCGAAGGATCGGTGCCTTCGGCCAGCAATGTTTGGCGGGCATGATCGGTGGGAGCAAAGTGCACATCGGCCAGGCGTCCAATCAGCCGCCGATTCATCTCCTCGGGAAACGGCGCGTACTTGTTGCCGGTACGCAGACCTGCCTCCACATGACCGACCGTCGTGTGCCGGTAATGCGAAGCAAGCGCACCACAGAAGGCCGTCGTGGTATCGCCCTGAACCAGCGTAATGTCGGGCGCAACGGTGGCGAGGACTTCATCCAGCCCCGACACAGCGCGGGCCGTGACCTGAGCGAGTGTTTGCCCGGGCGACATGATGTTGAGGTCATGGTCTGGATGAATGTCAAAGACTTGCAGAACCTGATCCAGCATCTCGCGATGCTGGGCCGTGACGGCGACTACCGATTCAAATTCGTCAGGACGACTTTGCAGTTCCAGCACCACCGGGCACAGCTTGATGGCTTCCGGGCGGGTACCGATAACGGTGAGGACTTTTTTTGCGGGCATAGAGTTGGGCGAGCAACAGCGAAGAGGAGGGACAAAGCAGGCGGGAACATTCTATCCTGGTTGCCGCATGGATCGGCGCCAAGAAACCAGCTTTCGTGCGGACCGGTTGGAGGGATGAAACCGATCAGCCTGCGAACGGGAGGCGGAGCAGATCTAGTTTTGGCCCCCAAAACCCTCGATTGTCGTTGGTTGTTCCGCGATCCAATCGGAAAGTGCCGGGACGGATCGCGGCGCGATCCGCGACAGTGGGTTTTGAACGGCGCTTAGAAATCCAGTTCCGCCTGGATGGCCACGGGCTCGATGCAATCGGGCTGGTTGTAGGCAACCTTGTTAACGTTGCGTGAAACGGGCCGGACGCTCATTTGATCGGAGTCACAGGGTTGTAACTGCTTCTCCAGCCAATCTGCGTCTTCGAACCCGGGGTCCAGCCAGGATTCCCAGGCATCGCGGGGCAGGATCACCGGCATACGGTCGTGAATGGGAGCCATCAATGGATTGGCATCCGTAGTGATGATCGTACAGGACTGGACGGGTTCATCGAGTTTGCGATTGGATTCCCACAGACCTGCCATGCAAAACGGCCCGTCATCACGCATGGTCACGTACATCGGTTGCTTGCCGTCAGGTGTCGCTTTCCATTCGTAAAACCCGTCGGCGAGTACAAGACAACGGCGTTTTTGAAAAGCCGCACGAAAGGCCGGTTTCTCACGCACCGTTTCTGATCGTGCATTGATCATGCGACTACCGATTTTGCGGTCGGTGGCCCAAAACGGAATTAATCCCCAATGCAACCACGCAAACTCCCGCTGGTCATGGTAATTGCGAATGGTGGCTACCGATTGCGTTGGTGCCACGTTGTAGTTGGGAGGAAGGGGCGGGATATCGATCCCGGAAAAGAGATCGACAATCGACTCGGTCGGCGTTCTTAGAGTGAATCGGCCACACATATGAATCAGTGTGTACTCGGTTGGCGAGTTAGGCAAGTCTCAGACATGTTGCACAATATGTCCGGCGGCGATGAACAGATTGGTTGCTTCATCGACGGAATTTTCCAGTACCAACAGGTAATCGGTGCTGTAACTGGAAATAGCAAACAAGGAAATGTTGGCTGCGGCCAGCAACCGCGAAAACTCTTCCAAAATTCCGATCTCGGTGAATTCAAGAACGCCATCGATTTGAAAACATCGCCAAAGCGACTTTTCGCTCACGTCGTCTGCGCGATCAGGGTGCGATGCGAAATCGGCCGGGCAAACTGCCGTAACACCATGCGTGTCAAACATCAGGGAATACAGGGGACCGGTCGCAACCCATCGTCCGATATCCGCTGAGCCATGCAGCTTGCAAATGGCGTACGTTTCGGGAAAGAGGTTTAACTGCATGGCCAATTGGAAGCTAGGGGACGTCGGCAGCCAGTCAGTTTAGCAAAAGCGGCAAGGGTCCTTCGGAATTATCGCCGCGAGAATCTCATTCGCGGCGTAATTCAAATGCACCCCGTGGCGTGCGACTGTCCTATTTGACTCTTTCCTGTTCCAGCGAAAACAGTCGATCATCAACGATCCTCAAACGCCGGCTTACTTCACGCCCCATATTCATCATGATGATCGCGTATTGCTCCAGGTCCTGTTGATATAGCGCGTGCAGGGAGCGCAGAGATATCTCAATGGATTCGCAGTCCACTTCAGCTCTGACAGAAGCGGATCGTGCCTGCAAATCGATCAGGGCCATTTCACCGATACAATCACCTTTGCCCAGTTTGCCGAGCGGCACAGTTTTGTCATGCCAGTGTCGCTCGACGACGACCCTGCCTGACTGCAGTACGAATAGTGAATTCGCTTTGTCCCCTTCGCGGAAAAAATAATCGCCTTCCGCCACGAAAACAGATTCCGACTGAGCGAGAATCAGTTGCAATGCCGCATCGTTGAGTCCGCCGAAGACCGGCATTTGCCGCAGCAGTTTGATGTTCGCATCAACCATTCGCAGATGCCAGGGAGGTCGAAAGCCAAAACCTGATGATAGCCGAAGTGCTGCCTGCAAACCAACGAACGCTCAATTGAAGTCAATTGAGCAAGATCGGTCCGGATCCTTCGGAGTTGTCGTCGCGAGATTCCCATTCGCGGCGTACTTCCCGCAAACCAAAAGCACACAGTTCAAAACTGTCGCTCAATCGTTCCAGGATGGAGCCGGGAATGGCTTCATCGTTGTCCGCCTTGATCGTACTGGCGATCAGGTAAGAGCGTTTTCCCTGGCTGCAATATGTTTCAAACTGCAGTTCAGCATCGTTGCCCCGACGTCGCAGCGCTTCCGGATACACGCCGGCCCAGAACAGAGTAAAGTCGCCGACGTGACGATGAACCTCGCGACGCGCCTCACCCAGTCGCTCGGCCGCTTCGGCTGCCATTTCGGTCACGCTCATCAGCGGACTACCGGTGACTCCGCGAATGCGGTGCACAGCATCTGACCGAACAAAGCGAATCAGCAAATCCGACATGTAATCAATCAACGTGGGATCGACGATCCCCAACTGGGTCTGGAAGGTATTTTCCGCCAGCCCGGCAAAATATCGATCGATGGGTGAGTTGGAATGATCCGCAGTCATATCAGAAGCTCCACTCAATTCTACGTTCTATTTCGACTCTAGACAGGTTTTTGAATTTAGGTCAAGAGATTTTGCCGCGTGTTTTGGCCGCATTTTCCGAATCAGTATTCAATTTGATACGAAGTCTGGCCCATGAAACCCGGTCACCTGCCAATGCTACTCAAACTGACGTCGGTTTCTTGATGCTGGCAGGCATCTCCGGCTTTCGGTATACCAGCAGGACTCTCGTTTTTTCATTCGTTCTATGCGGAGAGACTGATGCCGGAATTGCCGGAAGTTGAAACGATGCGTCGCGGCATTGCAGGTGCCGCGGGAGGACGCATTGTCGCAGCACGGCTCAATCGCTGTCGCAAAAAGCCGTTGACGATGACGCCGTCGTGGCGCGTCATCTCGCGACGATTAAAGGATCAGCGAATCCGCGCCGTGGACAGGCATGGAAAACGATTGATCATTCGACTGGAAAACGACTGGTCGATGGTCATCGAACCGCGAATGACGGGGTTGGTTCTGGTGGACGAGCCGCCGACAACAGAGCACAAGCGATTCGAGCTGGAATTGACGGGCAGCGATTGTGATCGGGTCGTTTACTGGGATCGCCGGGGTCTGGGGCAGGTATTTCTGCTGGACGCCGCCGGGCTGAATGACTACTTGTCGCCGTCGCGAATCGGTCCGGACGCCATGCTAATCACCGTCGAGCAATTGCGCGACAACCTGCGTCAGCGTCGCATCGCGATCAAGGTCGGATTGCTGGACCAAAAGGCGGTTGCCGGAGTGGGCAATATCTACGCATCGGAGCTGCTTCACCTGGCGGGTGTCGATCCGCGTAAGGCCTGCAACCGCATTACCCGATCGCAATGGGAGTCGATACACGAGCGCATGTTGCACGTGTTGGCAACTGCCATTGCATACGAAGGTTCAACCCTGTCCGACGGAACCTACCGCACCGCACTGAACGACCCCGGTGAGTATCAGCACGAGCACCGCGTGTATGACTGCGAGGACGAGAGATGCGCAACTTGTGGTCGTGGGATGATTCGCCGAATTGTGCAAGCGCAGCGGTCAACGTACTTTTGCAACAAGTGCCAGAAACGTTAGCGAGCATGGGTCGCGGCGCGAAAACGCATGCGTGTTGGTTCCCTCGCTGGCGCGGCGGGCTGGTGTGACACAGGAGGCTCGATCGATGCTACGACAAGGTTGTCGATTGGTCCAGGGCAGGCATCTCGGGCATGGCGATTGGGGCAATGGGTTGCGCGGTACGCAACTTGATCGTGAAACACGTTCCTTTGCCGGGTGTGCTTTCCACGCGAATTTTTCCGCCGTGCGCCTGAACAATCTTGCGGCAGGCGTGCAGTCCCAGACCGGTTCCTCCCTTGCCAGTGGCGTCCGGGCCGGATTTGGTGCTGAAGTAGGGCTCGAAGATTCTTTGCAATTGTTCGGGCGCCATTCCCGATCCGAAATCGCGGACTATCATGTCGACCGATTTTGTCTCGGCATCGTGCACCGTACGAATGATCAGGCGTCCACCGTCGGTCATCGCCTGGCGGGCATTGATCAACAGGTTTAACAGGACCTGCTGGACCTGGTTGCCAATTGCGGTAACAGGTGGCACGCCAGCCAGTTCGTACTCGACCGAGATGCGGTATTTTTGCATCTCACGCTCCAGTAACACCATCGTTTCGCCAATCAGCTCTTCAAGATTCACCGCCGCGAAATCCTCGCTGCGATTGCGGGCCATGCCGAGCACAGAGTTGGTGATTTTGGCAGCTCGTTCGCCGGCAGCAAGAATCTTGGACAAGGCCTTGTCACGTGTCGGCTCGTCCTTGTGTCGGATCCCCATCTTGGCGTAATTGATGATGGTCATCAGCACATTGTTGAATTCGTGCGTGGTCGTGCTGACCAGTTCACCAAGCGAAGAATTTTTCTGCGCTTCCAGCAAACGCTGTTCAAGTTGCTCGATCTGTTGCTGAAGCTGCTCGTGGGTGTGTTGCGTCATAGGTCTTGCCAGGATTCTCCGCTCGTTGCAGCCCGCACAAATTCACCAACCGGAGGGCTTGTCGCCACGGGCCGGGAGGCGAGTCGAAAGCAAAAAAAATGCCGGAAATCAGCAGGGGCGTTGCCATATGCAAGCACAATCGCCAATTCGAGTGCTGTCGTCGGGGTCATTCCTTGTATCGACGAATTCCACGTGGTTTCTACAACGCTTCTGACTTATATTGACGCCCCGGTTTTTGCTGGTTGTGCCATCGAACTGTCACGCAATGCTTTCCCTGGCAACATCCGGAAAGCGACTACTGTCAAGGAGGATAGTCATGAATCTGGTCCGCGAACTGGAAGCGAAACTCGACGCGATTCGCGAGCACGGTTACGAGGTGCATTTCGACTGGTTCGGCGGCTCCGGTGGTGGCGCCTGCCAAGTCGGCAATCGCCGCTGCCTGTTCCTCGATCTGGCCGTCAGTGCCGATGAACATTTGTCTTTGGCTGATGAGCTGCTGCAACAGCTGCATTCACACGACGATCGCGCGGCGGCCTAGCGTCACCGATCCAGGAGGCCGTCGACGTACCACGTCAATGGTCCTGATACCACAGACGCAAAAACTGGTGCCACTGACTGGGTGAATCGCCGCTGGTGCGAATCGAAGCGTCGCCAGTGCCTTCTTCATAGCGGCTGTGAATATTGGGCAGGACGACGGTTTCCAGGTTGATAAGCCGAACACCTTCGGTTTCTGCCAGCCACCCGTTGGCAGCCTCCACGGCATGGTCGAACGATTCGTATTCGCCGACCTTGAAGAATCCGGACGCCGCAATTTCGCGGGGCACAAAGTCCTTGTAACGCAGCATGGCAACCGCCTCACGCGACTATCACAAATAAAGTTTGGCGTTGTGAATATACTGTTCCACACCGCGGGGCAGACGGTATCGAATACTGCGACCATCGGCCACACGCCGACGAATTCTGGTGCTGCTGATTTCGATGGCCGGAAACTCAAAGGCATATTGCCTGATTTCAGCCAGCCGATCGGGCGAAACATATTCGGACAATTGATCGAGGTCAGCGCTGCTGCCTCGTCGGGCACCCACCAGCGGAATCGCCAATTCACAAATCCGCTCGATGTTCTTCCAGCGACCAAAATCCTCCAGCGAATCGGCACCGACGATCAGGAACCACTCGTCGTCGGGGCGCTCCTTACGCAGTGCCTCGAGCGTGTCCACTGTATAACTTACACCTTCACGGTCCAGTTCCAGCGTGGAAAGCTCCAACGCGGTATTGCCACCCAGTGCCAGTTGCAGCATCTCGACTCGTTGCCGGTTACTGGCCGTGGGCCCGTCCGGTTTCAGCGGCGATGTTGAGACCGGCATAAACAGGACGCGATCCAGCTGCGCGCACTCGAGCGCCGTGTCCGCCAGAATCAGGTGTCCCAGATGTACCGGATCAAAAGATCCGCCAAACACTCCACACCGCAAGGGAATCTCCCACAAGTCCAATAACACGCAGACTGTACAGCCAGCAAACCGCACGGCAAACTATCACAAAAATCTGCCGTCGACCACGTGACCAGACGAGTCACAGGCCGCAAGATAATGAGTTGAGATGTCCAGGCAACAGGCACTTTTCGATACCGCCCCTGCACCGTGGTCACTGGATGACCAGGCCGATTGGCAGGCTGCGCGCATCGTCTTCTCCCAGCAACCCTTTGGGCCCTATGACTATTTGGTTCCCCACGACTTGCGTGGCCGGCTGAAACCCGGGCATCGAGTGCGAGTCCCATTAGGGCGTGGCAATCGCTCGATCGAGGGCTATTGCGTCCAGCTGATATTACCGGGCGATCCAACGGCTACTCCGATCAATCCCGACCGCCTGAAACCAATCACGCAGCTGGTCGATGAGCAGCCGTTGATTGCGCAGAGCCTGCTGGAACTTGGCAAATGGATCAGCTACCGCTGGCATTGTCCGTTGGGTGTGACCATCGAGACGATTGTTCCCGTTGCGGTGCGCGAGAAGTCCAATACCCGTGAAGCAATTTTTCTGGAATGCGATCCGGACGTGATCGCGCGGCTGGACGAGATCAAGCTGCCGGCCAAGCAGCGTGTGGCGCTGGAAACATTACGCGACAGTCGCGACTCGCTCACACCCGCTGAATTGGCCCGCGCCTCCGGCTGCACCAGCGGCCCAATTACCGCGCTGCGCAAAAAAAAGCTGGTGCGTCAGGCCACCGTACGCATCGAACAACGCAGTCACGCGTTGCAGCCGGCCGAGCGTCGCGAGAATTTTGTGCTGAACGACGATCAACAGGCTGCACTGAATGTGATTCATGACGCACTGAAACGCAGTGAACATGAATCGATTCTGCTGCACGGCATCACAGGTAGCGGCAAGACCGAAGTCTACATTCAGGCGATCCAGCAGGTGATTGAATTCGGGCGGCAGGCAATTGTGCTGGTGCCCGAGATCAGTCTGACGCCCCAAACCAAACGCCGCTTCAACGAACGCTTTGATCACGTGGCCGTTCTGCACAGTAACCTGACAGCCGCCCAACGTGCCTGGCACTGGCGACAGATCGCGGCCGGCAAGGTGCAGGTCGTAATCGGGGCGCGTAGTGCCATTTTTGCCCCGGTTCCGCACCTCGGTTTGATTGTGCTGGACGAGGAGCACGATAGTTCCTTCAAGCAGGACGCCGCGCCTCGCTACCACGCACGGGATGTAGCGCGGTGGCGCAGCGAACACGAAAAGGTCCCGCTGATCCTCGGTTCGGCGACACCTTCGCTGGAGAGCTGGTGGCACGGGCATCAGGAAAATGCCCGGATCGTCAGTCTGCCAAAACGAATTCTCGATCGGCCCTTGCCGAACGTCACGACGATTGACTTGCGTGGTGAGTTTGCGAATCGCAAGTCACGCGGCGCGATCAGTCGGCAGCTGCACGGAGCGATGCTGGACTCGCTGCAGTCCGGTGGTCAGGTGATTTTGCTGTTGAATCGTCGTGGCTATGCCACGTCCATTCAATGCCCGCAATGTGGTCACGTGGAATACTGTCCCGATTGTGCGATCGCCATGACTCATCATCGCGACCGCCGCTTCATTATGTGCCACTACTGCAACCACCACGCTCCCGAACCAACTGAATGCAGCGAGTGCGGCTTTTCCGGGATTCGCTTCTGGGGTGTCGGCACACAAAGACTGGAGCAGGAAGTGCGTGCCCGGTTCCCCGATTACTCCTGCATCCGGATGGATACTGATTCAATGCAGCGGCCGGGAAGCCACGAAGCGGCATTGGACTTGTTTCGAGCAGGCGAACGGCGCATCTTGCTGGGCACGCAAATGATTGCCAAGGGCCTGGACTTTCCCGATGTGACACTGGTGGGAGTGGTCAATGCGGACACGGCATTACACTTGCTTGATTTTCGCGCCGGCGAACGGACCTTTAACCTGATCACCCAGGTAGCAGGTCGCACAGGTCGCGGTCCACGGGGTGGACGCGTGATGGTGCAGACTTTCGATCCCGAGCACCCGGCGATCGTGGCCGCCTCGCATCATGACTATGTCACCTTTGCAGAAACGGAAATGGAGCACCGTCGCGAGTTCGCCTATCCGCCATTTGGTTGTCTGGCCCGCTTTGTCATTCGCGGTCCACAGGAAATTCCTGTTCGGCAAATGGCAGAAACACTCGCCGATGCCGCGGAGAACTGGCCCGGCCTGCAACCGCAATGTCGTGTGATGGGTCCGGCCGAAGCGCCGATCGTCAAACTGCGTGGCAAGTTCCGTTTCCATTTTTTGTTGCAATGCGCCGACGAGGAGTTGCTGCATGACTGGATCGAGGCGATTCAGGCAGCGGCACCTGACATCGACGATGTCCAGCACATCGTGGATGTCGATCCGCAGGAAATGCTCTAGACAGGTCGATCGTGTCATAAAAGTCGATCGGGTACACCAAATCGGACTGTTGCGCGACGCAATCACTCTAGGCCGTGCTCGCCTCGTCAGCGTAGAATAAGCCGGTAATCTCCGCGTCTGCCAAACAGCCCATGTCCTATCGCTCGATCAAACGCGTTCTCGGCGAAAACAGCCTCGAGCGTAAATGCCGCATCCTGTTTGGCGTTTGCATGCTGTTATTGATCGGCGGCTCGTTCTGGGGCGTGATGCGTATGACCGAGGATTTCATTCGCGATGAGACGCGAAAGAAGGCCCGGGACATGCTGGAGACGCATCTGCTTAAAGCCCACCTGGCCGTCATGAAACTGCAAGGCGAGCAGAATGACGAGAAAATCGACTTGATGATGCGCGAGGTCACGGCGCGATTCACGCGACTTAACGCCAAGATTGATTCGATTGTGCTGGACGATTCATTACAGCGCAAGGACGCCGAAGCCCAAATGCCGGCCGACGATGAGGAACGGGAGCTGGTTTCGCGATTGGTCGCCATGTACCAGGAAATGCAGGCCCGTGCCGTTTATGACGACGAGTTGAACCCCAAGAACCCCAATGTCAGCTGGGAAGCGGTCTTTCGCGAACTCAAGCTGCCCGACATCGACTACCTGCCCGAAGATGATCAACCGATTTCTGATGAGTTCCTGCAGAATTCAAACGTGCCTGATCGTTACGTCGATCGCTACGCGCCGGATGACCAGTACCAGTTTTACCAGCCAATTGTTTTTACACGGGGCGAGTGCATCGGCTGCCATACGCCGGTCAAGCGCGACGAGGCAACGGGGGCCTGGACCAGCGCGGACCTGATGACGCTCAAGGGCTTTGATCGCGACGTTTTCCCCTTGCCGTCCACGTACACCATTCGTCTGACGCTGCCGTACAAGGACGCCAATGCGGGAATTAACAAATCCCGCGCGATTCTGCTGGCCGCGGCAATCGTGACAGCTTTTTTCTCGACGCTCGCGTTATACGTGATTATCCGTTATGTCATCGTCAAGCCATTGCAGCACTTGCAGGGCGTGATCAAGGAAGTCTCCAAGGGCAACATGGATGTGCGGTCGGACCTGGGAACGGGCGACGAGTTTGAAGAGCTGTCCAAGTCGCTTAACCGCATGTTGAGGCACCTGGCCGATTCCCAGGCGGCGCTGGAGGCCGTCAACTCGGACCTGGATCGCAAGGTCGATGAGCAGGCCCAGCTGACGATGAAGCTTTACGAAACGAATCAGATCAAGAGCGACTTTTTGGCCAATATGAGCCATGAGCTGCGCACCCCGCTGAATAGCATCATTGGTTTTTCAGAAGTTCTCGGTGACATTGATTCACTCAACGACAAGCAACGCGGCTATCTGGAAAACATTCGCTTTGCCGGACGCGGGTTGCTGGATTTGATCAACGACATTCTGGATCTGGCCAAGCTGGAAGCGGGCAAAACGGATGTTCATCCTCAGGAATTTTCAATTGAGGCGTTGGTGCGGGAACTGGCGGAAATGGTGCAACCGCTGGCCGAAAAGAAATCGATTGTGATGCAGGTCTCGGTCGAGGAGAATCTGCCCAACCTGTATCAGGATCAAATCAAGATCCGGCAAATTCTCACCAACCTGCTATCCAACGCGATCAAGTTCACTCCCGAAGGCGGTCGTATCAAGACACGTGTCTACCAGTCGGACGATGACTTCGTGCTGCAAGTACACGACACCGGCGTGGGTATCGCTGAACAGGATCGCACGATCATCTTTGAAAAATTCCGACAGGCACCTTCCACGATCGGAGTGGATTCGCTTACCCGCAAGCACTCGGGTACCGGGCTGGGACTATCGATCGTACGCGAACTGTGCATTCTGCTGGGCGGCACGGTCGAAGTAGAAAGCGAAATTGGCAAGGGTAGTATCTTTACCGTGACGTTGCCGATGCGGCATGAAAAGTTACCGGGCATCCAGTCCGAGCTGGCTGATCAAATCGAGGACCTCAAGAAATCTCATCGACTCGATATTCGTCGCGCGACTCGTTCGCCATTGTCGGGCGAGTCCGGATCCCCGACCGATCAAGGCAACCCGCCAACCGGTCCTGATCCGCAAACTCCTCTTCCGGAAAACATTGGCTAGTCACACCGGCACTTACGGAACACACCGTCACTTACGGAAAGCCTGCCTATCATGGCGGAAACAGACAAAATTGAAGTCGCCTTGTATACCGACGGCGCGTGCAGCGGGAATCCCGGACCAGGCGGCTGGGCTTTTGTCCTGCGTCACCTGCCTAGCGGTCGCGAACGAGAGGAATCCGGCGGCACAGCGGATACCACCAATAATCGCATGGAGCTGCAGGCCGTCGTCGAGGGACTATCGCTTCTGAAAAGGCCGGTGCGAGTCGAATTGTTCACCGACAGTGTCTATGTGGGCAAGGGCATCCAGGAATGGATGACCAAATGGAAACAGAATGGGTGGAAACGCAAGGAAAAATCCAAACTGGTTCCCGTCAAGAATGTCGAATTATGGCAGCAACTGGATGAATTGCTGCAAAAGCATTCGGTCAAATACACCCGCGTGGCCGGGCACAGCGGCCATCCGGAAAATGATCGTTGCGATGAATTGGCCGTCGAGGCCTATCAAAAATACCTGCGTTAGGGTGTAGCCTGCTGTCTCCAAATCGCCGTTTGCTTGTCAAAGCTTTGACAACCCTCGAAACTATCTGGAGGACTCTCGCACACTGTTTCCGGCTGGTTGCCGTCACATGCCAGGTACGCAAAACAAACATCACGCCCATTCGATTGAGGACTTGCAGGGCCCGGTGCAGTTTCTCAAGGGCGTTGGACCCCAGCGTGCCGAGCTGTTGGAGAAACTGGAACTGCATACGGTCGCTGATGTGCTGTTCTTCTTTCCCCGCAACTACCAGAACTTTTCGCACCTGGAAGAAATCAGCGATTTGCAGGAAGAGACAGCTGCCAGCGTTGTCGGGCATGTCGTCGACATCCAGCAGTGGACAACCGCCAGCGGTACCAACGTGTTTGCTGTGCTGCTGGAACGCAATGGTCTACATATGCGCGGAATCTGGTTTAATCAGAACTACCTGCAAAAGAAGTTCGCCAGTGGCCAGCTGGTCATGTTGCAGGGCACGCCCAAATTTGATGAGGGCCGCTGGGAAATGGTGCACGCACGTACGACATGGTTTGGCCCGGACGAGGAACCGCACCAGGGCTCGATTGTTCCCGTCTATCCGCTGACGGGTGGGCTGAATCAGCGCAAGATTCGCGAAGTGATTACTCACGCCGTTGAGGAGTTTGGCCACCTTGTGCCCGAAGTTTTGCCGGAGTCTTTTCGTGCAGAAAAAAATCTGTGCCAGATTCACGACGCCATTCACCAAATTCACACACCAGACGACGAGCAGTCGCTGCAACAGGCCAGAACACGTTTCGTATACCAGGAGCTGTTCGTGCTGCAAGCGGCACTGGCCATGCGACGTGCCAGATTGCGTCGCGATCAAAACGCTCCGCCTCTGCCACTGGACGGAAAAATCCACGCGAGAATCCTGCGACGGTTTCCCTTTGAGCTGTCCGCACCGCAGTCCCGGGCCATCGGCGAGATTGCCCGCGATTTGTCAGGCATGATCCCAATGAATCGTCTGCTGCACGGTGAAGTAGGCAGCGGCAAAACAGTGGTTGCCGCCTTCGCCATGTTGCTGGCCGTGGCTCACGGCAAGCAAGCCGTAATGATGGCACCCACCGAATTGCTGGCGCGACAACATGTGCGCACGCTGGAACAATGGTTGCAAAACGGTCGGGTGCATATCGCGGCCTGGACGGGTTCGCAAACGGACAGCCAACGACAGACTCTGGCCGCCGATGTAAAGACTGGTCGCGTGCACATTCTTGTGGGAACTCATGCATTGCTCTCTTCGCCACCGGAGTTTGCCGATTTGGGATTGGTCATTATTGACGAGCAGCACAAGTTCGGCGTTCGGCAACGGGCCCGCTTGCGACAGGCGGGAGCGAATCCCCACTATCTGGTCATGACGGCCACACCCATCCCGCGCACCATCTCGATGACCGCATTTGGTGATCTGGATGTGTCCACGCTGGAGAAACCTGCCGCGCGTCAGCATCCGACACATACTTATTTGGGTACCGATGAGTCCCGTGAGCAGTGGTGGGAGTTTGTTCGCAAAAAACTGCGCGAAGGACGTCAGGCCTACGTCGTTGCTCCACTGGTGCAAGGCGACGATGAATCCAGAATCTCGAGTGCTGAACAGCTGCTGGAGTCACTGGTCAACGGACCGCTGGAAGAATTTCGCGTCGACATTTTGCACGGTCGACAGAAAGCCGCCGAAAAGGATTCCGTCATGTTGGGTTTCCAACGTGGTTTAACCCAGGTGCTGGTGGCCACCAGTGTCGTCGAGGTCGGCATCGATGTACCCAACGCCACGGTCATGACGATTGAGTCTGCCGAACGGTTTGGGCTGTCGCAGCTGCATCAATTGCGTGGACGGGTCAGTCGTGGGGACCATCCAGGGTATGTATGTGTGTTTCCCTCGACCCACAGTGAACCGGCTTTCGAGAGGCTGCAGGCGTTCGTCGAAAGCGAAGACGGTTTTGAGCTGGCGGAAAAAGACTTCGAGCTACGTGGCCCGGGAAATCTGTTCAGCTCCCAGCAACATGGCATGCCACCATTGCGGATAGCAGACTTGCTTCGCGATGGCGAGTTGTTGCAACGCGCTCGAAACGATGCCAAGGCTCTGATCGATCAAGATCCGACATTGTCTGCCGAGGAATATGGCGGCATCAGGA
Source organism: Pirellulaceae bacterium (assembly GCA_051010855.1). Classification (GTDB taxonomy): domain Bacteria; phylum Planctomycetota; class Planctomycetia; order Pirellulales; family Pirellulaceae; genus CAJQPP01. The sequence goes on from JBPCVB010000508.1 coordinate 15,513, forward strand.
AGATGATCATCGCCCGCTACGGACCGTCACTGGAAATCAGCGACGTGGGTTAGAACTGCAGAATGTCGAACAAGGAATGTCGAACCGCCGAAGTGCCCTTCCGAGAAGCAACTTCGGCGGTTCGACATTCCTTGTTCGGTGTTCGATATTCAAATGATTCAGGAGTTAATCAGCTCTTCCACTGGCCGGCCAGTCTCCCACGTCGAGAAATCCCTGGCATCGCGGATAACTTCCCGATAGATCGTGTCGCGTTCGACCGGATCGCGACCTGCTTCGACAATCAGTTGGCGAATTCGATCAAGCGACAGCACCTCGGGCGTGGTTGCACCGGCGTCGTGATAGATCAGCTCATGTCGCACGGTGCCGTCCAGGTCGTCCGCGCCGTAGGCGAGAGCCGCCTGGGCCGTGCCGATTCCCAACATGATCCAGTACGCCTTGATGTGGGGAATGTTGTCCAGCATCAACCGGCTGATGGCCATTGTCCGCAGGTCCATCAGGGAACTGGGTTTTTTGATATGCGAAAGCCCTGTGTTCTCAGGATGGAATGCCAGAGGGATAAACGTCTGGAATCCGCCGGTTTCGTCCTGCAACTTGCGCAGCCGGTCCAGGTGGTCGATTCGATGCATGGCATTTTCAATGTGACCATACAGCATCGTGCAGTTGGTTTTGATTCCCATCTGATGGGCTGCGCGATGAATCTCGAACCACTTTTCCGTATCGGCCTTGTGTTCACAAATTTGATCGCGGACCTCCGGGTGAAAGATTTCGGCGCCGCCGCCGGGCAGACTTCCCAGCCCGGCATCCCGCAAACGCTGCAACACATCGCGAACATCAGTTTTCAACAGCTGCTCGAACCAGCTGATCTCCACGGCCGTCCAGGCCTTGAGGTGCAGCGCCGGATACGCATCGTGCAAAATCCGGATGATATTTTCGTACCAGTCAAAGTTTTTCAGGTGATGCAGTCCGCCGACGATATGCATTTCGGTACAACCGGTATCGACTGCTTCCCTGCCCCGTTCAAGAATCTGCTCGTCGCTCATCAAGTACCCTTTCGGGCTCTTCAGGTCAGAGCGAAACGCGCAAAACACGCACCGGTAAATGCACACGTTGGTCGGATTCAGGTGCGTGTTGATGTTGTAGTAGGCCACATTCCCGTTGATCCGTTCCCGTACCAGGTTGGCCAGCTGGCCCAGATCATTAAGGGGAATTTCCGGTTCATACATCAACAAACCATCGTCGAACGAGAGTCGTTCGCCGGATTCCACCTTGTCGCGGATCGGTGCCAGTTTCGGGTGGGTAGTGAGAATCATGTTCAGTCAGATCCGTGTCTTGAAAGGGTCGAGTGCAGGCGAAGGGGCGTGGCCGGTCGCCGTTTGATCTTAATCCCGGGCATGCCACCAGTCACGACGGCATCTGCCCTTATTAAAACCGTACGTCCAACCGGGATTTAACGCGGCAACGGCTAGCGCTACCACAGCACATCCAGACTGCCCACGACGAACAATCCGAAGCTGACGATCGCATTGACATTAAAAAACGCCATATTCACCCGGCTCAAATCATCGGGTCTGACCAGCGAATGCTCGTAAAACAGCAAACCGGCAATCGCGGCGACTCCTGTGTAGTAAAGCCAGCCCAATCCCGTAGGCATGCCCAGCCACTGACACAGCACAGGAAGCAGCAGCAAAACGCTTACCATGAGGAAATGACTAAACGCGGCGATCCTTAACGCAGGCGCAACACCAAAACGGGCCGGGATACTTTTGAGTCTCGCCTCCTGATCAAACTCAAAATCCTGGCAGGCATAGATGATGTCAAAGCCGCCGACCCAAAACAGGACAGCCAATCCCAGCAGGACTGACGGCACCGCGTCGATGGGATCAGCGAGAATGGTTTCGCCACGCAACGCGACCCACACGGCAATGGGGGCCAGCATCAAGGCGAAACCCAGCCAGTAATGCGCGAATGCTGTGAAGCGTTTCGTGTAGCTGTAGAACATCAGCACACCCAACACAGGCACCGAGCAGTACAGCGGCAGGCGATTGGGTAAAAACAGCAAAGTGCCGGCCACAAAAATCGCGCAGCAAATGATTGTGAAGGCTGCTACGCTGCCGGTCGACAAGACTCCAGCAGGAATGTGCCGGGAACTCGTCCGTGGATTGGCCGCATCAATTCGCCGATCCGCCAGCCGGTTGAATGCCATGGCGGCACTGCGCGCGGCGACCATGCAAACCAGGATCCCGGCGAGGTCCTGCCAGCGAAACAGGACCGTTTCTCCCGAGCGATTCGGAATATGCCAGGCCATTACAGCCGACAACAACGCAAAAGGCAACGCAAAAATCGTATGCGAGAACCGAATCATCTCCAGCATCTGTCGGGATTTCTGCCAAACGCTCATGGATGTCAGGAGTCTTCACCCCAGCGTCGAATCAGGTTGTGTTCAATTTCCAGCTGGTCAAGGATGCGGGCAACAATAAAGTCGATCAGTCCCTCGATGGTCTGGTCACCGTGGTACCAGGCTGGCATCGCTGGCAGGATGATCGCACCGGCCAATTTGGCCAAACGCATGTTTTCAATGGCTGTCAACGACAACGGAGTCTCGCGCTGCACCAGAATCAACTTGCGCGATTCCTTTAGATGCACTTCGGCCGCCCGTTCAATCAGGTTACGACTGGATCCATGAGCTGTCGCGCTCAGCGTGGCGCCACTGCACGGACAGATCACCATTCCATCTGTCAGAAAAGAGCCACTGGCCATTGGCGTCATGTAATTCTGGAAGTGGTAATAACTCAATGACTCGAAATTAAGTTCACTGTCCGGCCAGAGTACGTCCGTCTGAAAGTCAGTTAAGTCAACGGATCGACCCAGTTCATGCTGGATCACCTGAACCGCCGCCGGGCTGATCGTCAAATGAATATCGCGTCCGCATTGCAACAGCGCCTCGACCAGCCGGCATCCGTAGCTGACACCGCTGCCACCTGTCATTGCAACGACAATCGGTCGAGTCATTTCTTCCCCACATATAGCGTGGCGATGCCAAACGTCAGGGGAAAGTACGTGGCGCTGGACATTCCTGCGCTGCACATGCATTCGGTCAGTTTTTCGTATGACGGAAACTCTCCCACACTTTGTGGCAAGTAGTCGTAGGCGTTGAGGTTGTTTCTGGCCAGCGATTGTCCAATTCGTGGCAGCACATTGCGAAAGTACCAGCCGTACAGAGGTCGGACCGGCCAGCGACGCGGGGTCGTAAACTCGAGAATACCGATCTGGCCTCCAGACCGACAGACGCGTGTCAACTCGCGCAGGCCCAGGTCTGTGTCCTCCACGTTGCGCAGTCCAAAGGCCACTGTGACAATGTCAAACGAGTCGTCTTCAAACGGCAATGCCTGGGCATCGGCATGCAGGAACTGCACTGCGCCGGCTGACACCGGCTTCTGTCTGGCGACCTCCAGCATTTCCTCACAGAAATCTGTCCCGATTACCGTGCCCTGGCCCCGCAGTCGCTTGTTAAATGCCAGTGCCAGATCGCCAGTCCCTGTGCAGACGTCCAGGATGCGATCGCCCGGGCCGGGTGCCAGTTTTCGCACCGTGTAACGACGCCACAGCCGGTCCACGTTCATGGACAGCAAGTGATTCATGCGGTCGTATTGAGGCGCAATCTCGCTGAACATCTGACGTACACGATTCGCCGATTTGTCGACCGTTTGCGTGATATCGCCGGGCGGTTCAATCGTGTCGTCAGGCTGTTCAACAACATCGCCGCGCGACGTGGCAGATTCCGAAGCCGGATTCATGGGCTTTGCGAGAAAGACGAAGGGTAGCCGTATTTACCTAACCGGTGTGTGGAGACCCTGGTTAACGTAGAACATCCAGGGG
>JBPCVB010000509.1:0-5342 GCA_051010855.1 Pirellulaceae bacterium
GCGGTGGATCGTGGCTGGACGACGACGACCTTGACCAGTGCGATGAAGCGTGGACGCCCGAAATGATGGACTTGCGCAGCATTTTGGACGAAAAACTGCGGCGTGCGGAAATCGAGATCTCGATCGAAAGAGCCCGATTGCATCGCGTCAATCAGGAACTTGAACACCGCCGCACTGAACTGGAACTCGAAATGGCCCGGGCCAATGCGGCGGGTGGCGGATCTGATGATGCCAACGGAAAGAAAAAGAGCCGTTTGTCACGCTTTCTCGGACGCACCGAGAATGATTAACAAGACCAGGCTGCCTGCGACCCTCCGCTAGCAAGTCCACGGATTCAGGCCGTCCGGCGCCCTACGCAATCGACATTGGTCTTGTTCAGCCGTATTGCGATCTGCTATTTCACTTCCGCGAATCCTCGCAATTGGGCGGATGCTGCATGACTGCCCAAGCTAACCCGCAGTTCACCCGGCAGGATGCCTGTGATGGCGACACGAAAACGATTTACCAAAGCCCTGGTCTTGCGATTGTGCGCAGTTGGCCTGTTCATTTGTCTGGGCACCTTTGCGGTAATGCACTCGATCCAGAATCAAAAGAAAAAGGATACTGACGAGACTGCCCAGGCTTCGCAAACCGAAACCGAGGACGTAACCAAGGTTCCCGTTACGACCGAAAATGACGAAGTGACAACGGTTAGCGGGATCGACGATTCATCGAAAGCCGCCGCGGTACCTCCGTTTCAAACAACCAGGCCATCTGGCAGCAGTGGATATTCGATGGGCGATACGACCAGCCCCCCTGGAACCGACAGCAAAGGCGGGTTCCAACCTCCGCCTTTCCGTCCAGCAGGATCAAGCGGCGATGCAAAAACTTCGTTCGCTGGTGGCACGACGACTCCGCCGACCAGGCCAGGCAGCTTTCGCCCTCCGCAAGAACCGCGCACCGGCGGGACGCCCAAGATGGACATTCCTCCACTTGCAGGCCGAACGACACCACCGCCCTCCACGGGCAACACGCCTGCCCTGCCACCCCGCCAGCCATCGCCAGGCGGCGGCGGTTTTTCGGCCACACCTGGAAACGGCAACAACTTGTTACCGCCGATTCGCCCAGCGGCACAGGGCAACGGCTCGAATCCCAAATCTGATATCCCGCCGCTGCGACCCGGCACGACTGGCGCCGGTGGCAGCACCGGTGGTTCATTTGGCGACCAGACATCCACTCCAGGTAGCCGCCCACCTGTAATTCCGGTGCGGCCTTCAGGTGCTGCAGCCGCCGGAGCTGCTGCTATTGGCGGAGCTGCATTGGGAGCTGCTGCGACGCCGCCTGCCTCGCCATTTGGTGGTACCCAATCCCAAAATGGCTCTTCGCGTACAACCACGCCCCCGACAACCAGCTCGACTCTGCCTCCTCTGCGCCCGGCACCTGGCACTCAGCAAAACCAGCCCGGGACGCGACAGAATCAGAATACTGCCGCGCCGTCCCCGATACGCCCGGGCACTACACCACCCCGCAATAATCCGGCTCAAATCCGGAACGCCAATACAACGGTTACATCGCCACGCGCCCAGAACATCGCAGCGCCGCTGAACAGCAGCACAACCACAAACAGCAATCTTTCCTCGATGGCGCGGCCGACTCCTGGTCCGACCGAACAGGAAGGCGTCCAGCTGCCGGCCCTCGCCGTGCAAAAAATCGCTCCACCCGAAATCCAGGTGAATCGCGAAGCGACCTTTGAATTGATCGTCAAAAACACCGGTCGCGCCGCTGCCGACAACGTTCAGGTTCATGACTTTGTTCCACAAGGCACGCGTCTGATCGAAGCTATGCCCGAGGCCTCACCTGGGCCGGGTGGTCGCATCAGCTGGAATCTCGGCACACTAAATCCGGGTCAACAAGTCTCCATCAAAATGAAGCTGTTACCCGAACGTGCTGGCAATATCGGCAGCGTTGCTCATGTTACCCTTGGCGCGCAAGCGTCGGCTCAAACGGTGTGCACACAACCACAGCTGGCCATTCGCCACGAAGCCCCCACGACGGTGTTGATCGGCCAGGACGTGTTGTTGAATATTTTTGTAGAGAACAAGGGCAACGGCGCTGCTGAAAACGTGGTGCTGCAGGAAGACGTTCCCGACGGACTTGATTTCGCCGGTGGACAGCGTGAACTCGAGTATCCAATTGGCACACTGCGTCCCGGTGAATCACGGAATATCCAGTTGCGGTTGCGAGCGGCCAAGGTTGGTCAGGTTCGCAATGTGCTGGTCGCCCACGGCGCCGGAAAACTGCAAGCCACCGACAACGTCGATGTGCGGATCATTGCGCCGCAACTGAGTCTGCAAGGCGAGGGGCCTAATCGCAAGTTCCTGAATCGTCCGGCCAAACATTCATTTACGGTCGCCAACCTCGGCACCGCAGCCGCTACGAACATGCAACTGGTGGCCCAATTGCCACGCGGCTTGCAGTTCGTGGAAGCCAATAATTCGGGCCAGTACGATCGCAACAATCACGCCGTCGTCTGGCGTCTGGCCCAACTGGACCCGCAAAAAAATGGTACCGTGCAGTTAACGACCATGCCCGTTACCACGGGTCAACACGAGATCAACGTAACGGCCTCGGCCGATTTGAACCAGCGAGAGCAAACGACGCAAACATTGTCGGTACAGCAACTTTCCGAGCTGTACTTTGACATTGACGACACAGCAGATGCCATCGAAGTCGGCACGGGAACGACCTACAACGTGCGCGTCGTCAATCAGGGACGAATACCCGCCAACAATGTCCGAATTCAGGTCGATTTTGCCCAGGCCCTCCAGCCCGTTTCGGTACAGGGTTCCGTTCGCAACCAGATCAACGGCCAGTCGGTTGTGCTGGAACCGATCACAGCACTGCAACCGGGCCAGGAAATCTTGTTTACGATCAGTGCCAATGCAACGGCACCTGGCGACCATCGCACGGTGGTCAAAGTACGTAGCGACGATCGCGAAGCTGCTGTGTCCAAGGAAGAAAGCACACACGTTTATGCGGATCGCTAGCCGCTCAAACTGAGCAAAAAAGCGAAGTGTCAGGACAACGCAGGGGCGCGTTTCAGACGAGGTTCATGGTATCCTGTTGCCGTCGCACCATCTCGGCATAATCGCCATCGCGCGACATCAACTCGGCGTGTCTGCCCTGCTCGACAATCTTGCCATCTTCGATCACCACGATCAGATCGGCGTGCGTAATCGTGGACAGTCGATGGGCGATGATGAATGTCGTGCGGCCCTTGAGCAGTTCATCCATGCTGCTCTGGATCAGTTGTTCGCTCTCGGTGTCGAGATTGCTGGTCGCTTCATCAAAGATCAGAATCGCCGGCTGAGCAAGTAATGCCCGGGCGATGGCCAGTCGCTGACGCTGACCGCCCGACAACTTGACTCCGCGTTCGCCAATGATCGAATCGTATCCATCGGGCAGATCCTGAATGAACTCGTGTGCGTTGGCCCGCGTGGCCGCCTCGATGATCGCGTCCAGCGAAGCCTCATGGTTTCCGTAGGCAATATTCTCACGCACCGATCCGTCAAACAGGAAGACTTCCTGTTGCACGACGCCCAGCAAGTCGCGATATGATTTCAACTGGTAATCGCGGAGGTCGTTGCCGTTAAGCAAAATACGACCATCTGTCGGGTCGTAGAACCGGGCCACGAGGTCTGTGATCGTGGTCTTGCCCGCCCCGCTGCGACCGACCAAAGCAACGATGCTGCCGCCGGGCACTTTCAGGTCAAAGTCATGGATGACGTCCGTTTCGCCGTCGTATGAAAAATGAACATGATCAAAGCGGATTTCGTCCACCTCCGGTTCGGCTTCGATCGCGCCCTCCCGATCGGGCTTGTCGACATCGGTTTCCAGGACCTCAAACACGCGTTCCATGGCGGCCATTGATCGTTGTAACTCCGACATGCTTTCCACAATTTGCCAAACCGGATTGAGCAGCATGAACGTGTAAATCTGGAAGGCCGAGATATCGCCGATGGTGGCTTGATCGTAGATAAACCAGTAACCGCCCGCCCAGGTAATCACGACGCCGATCAAGGCCATGAGCAACCCCCAGCTGCTCCACAAGATGATCTCCCTTTTACGCGCGTACATCCGCATGCGGGTGATCGTGTGGTGTCCGATTGTGAATTCCTGTTCCTCACGATGCTCGCCGCCAAAAACCCGCACCGCGCGGATTCCCTGAAACGCTTCGCCCACACGACCGTCGACCACCGACACATCCTTGCGAATCGCACGGTACACAGGTCGAATGCGGCGAATGGCAATCATGCTGATCAGCATGATGGGCGGAATGATCGCCAGCGCTGTCAGGGCAAGTTTCCAGTTAATGAACAGCAGGATGCCCATGGCCAGCAGCAAACGCACGATGGCCACTCCCGGCGATATGACCGCCATCTGCAACAGGCCGGTGGTCGTGTTGATATCGTCGGTGAGGCGAGCGATGATGCCGCCGGTTTTCATATCCGATAACCTGGCCAGCGGAAGACGCAGCATACGTTCAAACAACGCGCGACGCAGTGTCAGGATCACACGCACGTTCAACAGCCGTTGGCACCAGTTTCGCCACACACCCAGTGTCTGGCTAACCAGCACCACGGACAGACAGATTCCGGCAACCAAATGTAGTGTGGACAGTTTCCAGTCGCTGCTGCCTTCAGTCAGCAACACGCTGTCAATGATGTAACGAAGAAACAGCGGCTGGATCAGTTGCAGCGCCGCAATGACCAGCGCCAATGTGACCAGCAAGGCAACCATTCGCCAATGCGGCCACAGCTCCCGAGTGTACAGCTTCAGGTAGCTCCGGCGACGCTGCTTTTTTGCGCCCTTGTCCTGCTCCTGTTCGGGCTTGCCATCGCCGTCCGGGGAGTCCTCGGTCATGCGTTCACGAGAATAGTAGCCATCGTGGAATCGCTCGAGGAATTCGGCAAAGCGTTCTTTTGAGGTGTGACCTGCACGGTGGGTCATGGCGGCACATCAGAGTGGGGGTTTGACACAAATCCGAACTGAAATAATCGGCAAATCGTGACAGGAAGCAAGTCCTCGCAATTTCCGCCACGTGGCGGCCCTGAATCGGGAACCGGACAGCTCGCCAAATCGGGCTGGCCACAAAAAAAAGGCCGACAGCAGCGCTGTCGACCTGTGAGTTTTGACTAGATCCGTGTGATTACGGATTGAAGGGGCTGATCAATCGAATGCCACCCACGCCAATGTTGTTGTTGTTGTTGGACGCTTCCGAGAACGTCCATGCCAGGGCAATTGGCCAGATCCAGCCGCCGAAGTCGGCAAATCCGCCGCCCTGCTGGTAACCACCGCCACCA
>JBPCVB010000510.1:0-6485 GCA_051010855.1 Pirellulaceae bacterium
AGGTCGTCATCCAGCACCATGATTCGGGACTGAAACAGCTCGTCCTCGTTCAGACCGTCCTTTCCACCGGCGGTGGAAACGCGGTGCATCATGTCCATCGGGCCGGGCCGGAACACGGTTTCGGCGGCTGAATCGGATTGCATTTGGGGGTACATCATCGTTACGTGCTTCCACGTGAAAACTGCAAATATCAAGGCCTGGCGTGACGGCGCATCAACGGCGTGCCGTCACAGAGGATTCAGGCGTATCAGACAAACGTAGATTACGACTTGCTGCCGCCACGAGCAGCAAAGGGCAAAAACCGGATTTGCCCAGCCGTAAATTCCATACAAACAACTAATCAGCACAACTGGACCCGATTAACGTCGATCGTCTTGAACCCGAGACGAGATCGGTGCTGCAACATGCCTGGATCGCCCCAATCGTTACAGGCAGCGCTAACGTCACGGCATGTACCCGGCGTGAAAGTGGATGGGCAGCGTATAGGCCGAATATGGCTCTGGGGAACGAAAAAAACCTAGGGTTGAGGTATACCTGCCTCTCTCTCTGAAGACTTCAACCCGTGACCAAGCTCCAGCGCAGCCTGAATCCATCAGCGACGACCAGCCGTTTGTCACGATCCCTGCTGCGCTTGTTGGGCGTTGGCAAACGGCATGCTTCCCGCGGGGAGAATCCGTTGCCGGCAGCCACGGCGTTCGCGATTCACGCCTGTGAACTGGAAAACCGCGTCCTGTACAGCGGCTCGCCGCTGCCTGTCGAAATGCTTGATCCGGCCGCCGACACAGTGCCAGAGATCGACGATGCGTCCTGGGAAACGCAACAGGACAGCATCGACCTGGATTCCCTGGTTTGGTCCATCGAAGACACGACGTCGGACATGTTTTGGTCGATCGAGGATCCTGCACCGGCAACGGCGTTGCAACCCGCCACCGAGCTGATCTTTATCGACACGGGTGTCGACGAGTACCAGTCAATGATCGACGACGTGCAGTCGCGTTTCAACGACGGCTCCGTGCAAGTTATCCTGCTCGATGGCGACGATGCTATTTCGCAAATCACCGACGCTCTGGCTGATCATGACAACCTGCAGGCCGTGCACATCGTGTCGCACGGCAATCAGGGGCAGGTCAATCTCGGCGATGTCGCTCTCAGCCGCGACAATCTCGCCAGCTATGCCGGACAAATCGCCATGTGGAGCACGGCGTTGTCGGCTGACGCCGACATGTTGTTCTACGGCTGCGACCTGGCAGGTAACGCAGCTGGTGTCGAACTGCTTGAATCCCTGTCTGAGTTGACCGACGCAGACGTGGCGGCCAGCGATGATGCAACCGGACACGCATCGCTGGGTGGCGACTGGGACCTGGAGTTTTCGGTTGGAATGGTTGAAGCCAGCGTGGTCTTCACCGAATTTGCCAAGGCTGAATGGTTCGGTTTGCTGGCTACCGTCGCAGTAACCGAATATCTGGATAGCGACGGCGATCCAGTTGGATCAACACAGACCGCGGCACCAACGGACCCTTTCCCCATCCCGGATTATGACGGCGATGGACAACCGGGCCTTACCATTGAGAAGGATACAGGTAATTACGGCGAGACCGCCTCGGGCAAACATCAGATCTGGCATACCGACGGCGGCGGGTACCTGGTTGACGGCAACGTTTCGGTAACGATTTGGGCAGCGATGCAGAACTTCGATCCCAAGGATGGCGAGTTTCACGTCTACCTGACCGAAACCGACTTGAGTGGTGGCAATGCGTTACTCTCACCGCTGGCGTCGTTCACCATTTTTACCGATGAGCTGGATTGGTCCGGTGGCTTTGACATGAAAGTTGCCGATTTCGGATCGATTACTCATTTTGTCGAGCCCGGTCGTGCCCTGGCCATAAAGATCACGGTCGACGATGGTTTATCACAAGACAAGATGATTTTTGCATACGATCGTATCGAGACGCCCAGTCGTCTGGAATTTACGATGGAAACCAGTGGCGCACCCACGATCAGTAACCTGAATGGGGACACGCTCAACTACACCGAGGACGATGGACCGCTGGTGATTGACCAGGGCACTGGGGCATCAATCGTCGACGGCGATTCCGGCAATTTTGATGGCGGTTTGTTTTACGCCGGCATTACTTCTGGTGGCTCATCTGGTGAAGACATTCTGTCAATTCGGAATCAAGGCAGTGGCGGGGGTCAAATTGGCTTTGATGGCGTAAATGTCACTTACAGCGGCACCCAGATCGGAACGGCAACCGGCGGCAGTGGCGGTGTTCCTTTGCGAATAAGCTTGAACACCAGCGCCGATGACGCAGCGATCAGTGCATTGGCGCAGAATATCACTTATGAAAATTCCGACATCGGCGACCCCTCGACGGCCAGTCGAACCGTCGAGTTTTATTTGCACGACGGTGAGGGCGGGGTGTCACCCATTGTCAATGCGACGGTCAACGTGTCCGCACTTAATGATGCTCCAGTGCTGGACAACCTTGGCAATATGACGTTGACCACCATTGAACAAGACAACTTCAGTTCACCAGGCGATACGGTTGCAGCAATTGTCGCCAGTGCCGGCGGCAATCGTATCACGGATCCGGATGGAACCGGTCTTCCTGAAGGTATCGCTGTCATCGGCGTCAATGACACTAACGGCACCTGGGAATATTCGACGACGGGTGGCAGTAGCTGGCGATCACTGGCCGTAGACGGGGCGGGCCCGAACTCGGCAGTCTTGCTTAATACTGCAGCCTTGATCCGATTTGTTCCCAATCCCGGTTATTTCGGTTCTGGCGGCGATATCACTTTCCATGCCTGGGATCAAACCTCGGGTGCAAACGGCGACAGGGGAGTTCCCATTGCTGCCCAGACTGGAGGAACGAACGCATTCAGCGTGGATACGGAAACAGCGACGATTAAGGTCAACGATCCACCTGAGACATCCGGCATTCCGAATCAAAACATGGACGAAGACGATCCGGATCTGGACATCGATCTCTTCCCACATTTTTCTGACAGCGAAGACAGCGATTCGCAGCTGACTTATTCGGTCACAGGAAATACCAACTCCGGTTTGTTCGATGGCACGCCGATCATCAGCGGCCAATTCCTGCGGTTAGATCTGAATGCTGATCAACATGGTTCGGCCGACATAACTGTAAGAGCGACAGATCAGGACGGCTGGTTTGTCGACACAACATTCACAGTAACAGTGGATCCGGTCAACGACGATCCCGCGATCATCGTGTCGGGTACGGCAAACGTTGTTGAAGGAAACACAATCGTAACTACGGTCAGTTCCACAGACATTGACGGCGGGGCTCCAAATTACACAATCACCGGCGGAGCCGACCAGGGCCTGTTCTTGATTAACTCGACTACCGGGGAATTGACGTTCGACACCGCGCCGGACTTTGAATCGCCGACGGATGCTGATTCAAACAACATCTACGAGGTCGAGGTAACGGTCGATGACGGAAATCTGGGTAGCGACGCCAAAACAATCAATGTCAATGTCGTCGACGCGTACATTTTGGACGAATTCAATGCGTTTACGTATAGCGGCAACGACGGAACGGTGAACTGGTCGGGCGACTGGATTGAATCGGATTCCGGAGGACCCAATGGTGGTGACATCATCGTTCTGGGCTCGCTGGAACTGTATATCCGTACGAACCAGCTCAATGATGACATCTTCCGCGTCGCGGATCTCTCCGGGGCAACGTCCGCCACACTAACATTCGATACGAATAATACGCTATTCGGGGCCGCACAGGTTGTGGCTGAGGTTCGTACCGGAACGGGAACATGGACCGTTCTGGATACATTCGATGCAACTAATCCTGGAATTGCCGCAAACTCGCATGACCTGACACCGTTCATGGCTGCCGATACGCAAATCCGGTTTCGCGTTGCCGCGCAACAAAACAGTGCCGTAATCACCATCGACAATGTCCGAATCGAATTTGAAGGCGCAACCTCAAACTCACCTCCGACTGATATCGCGCCTGACAGCTTCAACATCGACGAAAACATCGATACGACAGGCGAGGTGAGCGTAGGTTTGCTGTCCGCGACCGACCCTGATTCGGGTGAAACCTTTACTTTCTCAATTGAGCCCGGACTGGATGGAACATTGTTTAGTATCGGTGGTGCCGGCGACGAACTGTTTTTTGATGACGGAGTCCTGAATTACGAAACCAAAGACACTTACGGCGTTAATGTGCTTGTCAAGGATTCGGTCGGCAACACGTATCTGGAAACTCTGGCGCTGAACGTTAACAACCTGAATGAGGCGCCGGTCCTCACCACAGCCGCACTTGATCCGGTGTTCAATGAAAACGGCGGACAGGTCGCCTTGTTTACCGGCACCAACATTGACCTGATTGATACGGGTGATTTGGTCGACACCTTGGTAATCACCGTTGATTCGCTGGCCAACGGCAGCGACGAGAAACTGGTTGTTGATGGCCAGGATATTGAGTTGACTCACCTGAATGCCGAAACGACCACTACCAATTCCTACAATGTGTCGGTCTCGGTTTCCGGAAACACAGCGACCGTCACAATTACGAAAGCCACTGGATTCACAGCAGGTCAGGCGGAGACGCTGGTCGATGGCCTGGCCTACAACAATGCCAACGAAAACCCATTGGGGGCGAGCCGAAATATTACGCTCACTTCGATCAAGGATGACGGCGGCGCCGGCGGCGGAAATGTCGACACTCAGGCACTCGCCATAACATCGCAAGTTGACATTCAACCCGATAACGATCCACCGGTTGCGGCGATCGGTCCGGCCGCGTTTGGTGTCAACGAAGACGATTCACCCAGATTACTCTTTGGTCTCACCGTTTCGGATGTCGACGCCGGATCCAATGACGTGGAAGTAAGGGTTTCCGTCCTGGACGGGATACTAACCATTGGAAACCTCACCGGTCTTACCATTACCAGCGGGTCTAACGGTAGTGGGTCGGTTACCGTACAGGGAAATCTGACCGATCTGAACAACGCGCTGACCACCCTCACCTACCGGCCTGATCCGGATTTCTTCGGCACCGACACAATAACACTGCATGTCGACGACCTTGGCAACACGGGCGGCAGCCCGCTGACCAGCTCGGATACAGCGTCGATTTTTGTGACAGCGGTGAATGATGCCTCGTCGCTGACAGGAATCGAAGGAACGAACGCGTCGTATACCGAAAACGGTGTACCGACCCAAATCACTAATGCGATTTTGATTTCGGATGTCGATGACACAGACATCGACTCTGCCACGATTCAAATTACGGGCAACTATACCGCCGGCGACGAATTGCTGTTTACCGACACTGCAACCATCACTCACTTCTGGGATGGCGGAACCGGCACGCTGACGTTGACCGGCGGAGACAGTCTGGCCAACTACATAGCAGCACTTAGAAGCGTGACCTTTGAAAACACCGGTGACGACCCGACAGCATTGACGCGTACGATAAGCATAACGGTTAATGATGGCGACGACGATTCGAATACGCTGACTCGCGATATCGACGTCACGCCTGTCAATGACGCTCCAGTAATCACCGTTGACCCGACAAACCTTGCCTACGCTTCAGGCTCCATTCCGGTCGATCCGCTGCTAAACGTTACCGATGTCGATAATACAGAACTGATTGGAGCTACCGTTCGCTTCGGAGCCGGTTTCATCAGTGGTGAAGATACACTTGTTTTTGTTGACCAAAACGGAATCACGGGATCTTTCAACGCAGTCACCGGGGTCCTTACGCTGACCGGAACGGCCGATGTTGCCGACTATGAGGCAGCACTTCAGTCGGTCGAGTACGAGAATACGAACCCGACGCCGACGGTGGGAACTCTCAGGGTCAGATTCAGGGTGGATGACGGAACCGACCTCAGTGGGTGGGACAGGCGAACCATCGAGATCATTAATGACGAACCCCCGCGCGCGAGCGACGACAGCGGAAACGTAAACGAAGGCGGTGCTGTCATCATCGATCTGGCGGGCAACGACAGTGACAACAACAATCTGCTCGACCTTACCAGCATCGTCATCAAAACTGGTCCATCTTTCGGCACGTTGTTTGACAACCTCGATGGAACCTTCACCTATACGCACAATGGATCGGAAACGCTCAGCGACAGCTTTACCTATACCATCAAGGATGATCTTGGCCTGGAATCGAATGAAGCAACGGTCTTCGTAACCGTGAACCCGATCAACGATGATCCGGTCATCAGTGGTCCTGTGTCTTCGGCGGCCACTGAGGACGATGCAGGTTACAGTGTTGATCTGCTTACCGGTGCTTCCGATGCCGAAGGAGATACCTTGAACGTCAGCGGTTTGACGCTGACCGGGGGCAACGATGTCGGTGTAACCATCGCCGGCAACAATCTGACCGTCGACCCATCGGCCTACAACGACCTGGCCGTCGGCGAAAGCGAAATCATTACTTATAGTTATGTCATCATTGACGGCAACGGCGGTG
>JBPCVB010000511.1:0-5255 GCA_051010855.1 Pirellulaceae bacterium
CTCATCTGTATATCGATCGCTTGGGCGTCTTCATTTCGGTAAGCGGCGTTCTTTCTTCACTGGGAATCATCGGCGTTGGCCTGACACCCTATGACCAGTTCTTCGACCTGCACAATATTGCCCTGGCGACCTGGATGGGCCCCATGATGCTGGCCATCATCGCTCTGTGGATGGGGCGTTGGGCCGAAGAACGTCGGACGTTCCTGTTGTCGATGATCACCATTGCAGTGATCGCGGCCTGCGTGCTTTACGTGCTGGGACTGTTTCGCGAGGGTCACCGGATTTTTCAAAAGGGCCTGGTAGCCTGCGCCATGATCTGGTTTGTGTACGTGATCGGGATGCTTTCCTTTTCCATCGTGATCACGGTATCACCACGCAAGTTGCTGGCGGAAGAGCAGGCAGCGGAATACATGCAGGACCTGGACCGGGGCCATCGAAAATTCAGACCCAGGGACCCGGATTCGTAATCGCCTCTTTGTTGACTGGTGTCCTCTGCGTTACGAAACGTCGGCATGTTTGCGCGGAACTCGATTGCACGAGAATAGAGGATGGCCGCCAGGAAGGGTTATTGACCGGCGGTCAGTAACAGCAATGCACCGGGCAGCCGTTTGGCCCAGGCAGCTTCACCATGACGGTCTTCGGCGCCAAACACCCAGTGGAAATCCTCGCCTTCGGTCAGTCCCTTGTCACGCAGGGCCTCCAGCATGGCGTCAACGCCAGGTTGCAGGTTCTTATCCAGTCCGACGCCGCCGTTATCCACATAGACGGTGACAGGAGGTTCGGGCAGTGGCGCATCAATGACTGTGCTGACATAATCCAGAGCAAGTGTTCCGTCGCCGCGTTTGTACTGGAATGCCGGTGACATGCAGATGGCTTTGGAAAACACATGTGGGTTTTCCCAGGTCAGCATAAACGCAGACAGGCCGCCCAGTGAGGCTCCGCCGACCCACGTGTGGTCGCGTTCCGGGCGGGTCCTGTAAGTTCGATCGATCAGCGGCTTGAGTGTGTCGATGATGAAAGTCTCGTACCGGTCGCCCTTAGATCCCGGCACATACTCCCGGCCGCGGTCAGGCGTGTTGTAAATGCCGACAACGATCATCGCCGGCAGCTTGCCCTCAGCGATCAGTTCGGTCAGCGTTTCATCGATTGCCCAATCCACGCCAAAGGAGCTGGTCGCGGGGTCGACGATGTTTTGTCCATCGTGCATGTACAAAACCGGATAACGAGCGTCGTCGTTGTCGTCATAATCCGGAGGCAGCCAGACGATTACGTCACGCGGTCGCAGGCCCGCTCCCTCAAGTTCTCGGTGGTATTTTACCGTGCCAGTAATCTGTCCCCGGATTGGTCGTTGTTGGCCGCTGGTCCAGAACAGGATCTGGTCGTCCTGCACCAGGGACCGGTTGACAGTAACCGTCAGATTCTCCAGCGGCAGGCCGTCGGCTCCGGCCCCTTCACGGTCCCATGAACCCAGCGTGTACTTGTATTCGATGGTTTGTTCTCGATCGACTGTCAGTTCAAGTGTCCAGACATGATCGCCTGCGTAGGTCATGGGTACGGCATTGGGTCGCCAGTTCCCCAAACTGGTCAATCCGCCGGTGATATATACCGTTGTGTCTTCGGCCAGATCCGGCGATTGCATGCGAAACGTCACGACCCATTCGTCGTCATGGCTGACAGGAGTCGGGAGAGCCAGCCAGCAAACGATGAGCAACAAGACGGTCATGATTATTAGATTTTTTTTGTATTGCGGACGCACCCTTGAGCTCCCAATTCGTGCGGTACCTGGCGGTGACGTTCAGCTGGCACACTCGCCACATACCTAACACGAGAATCGTTCCTCAGCACTGTTGCAAGCGCTTAATTCCTCAAAGTCGCCGGACCCGGCCGAAAACCGGTGGTTCGCTGCGAGGTGCGGAAGCAATTTCCGCAAGTCCGTCGTGAATGACTCGATCATCGGGTTACCGACAGTTGCGCAAAGTCTGTGTTGTGGGCGAACCCTGCAGCACACGTCACCGATGTGGACTGATCGGAATCTGCCTTCCCTGGCTATGCCCCAAAATCGATCAGGTTCATGACGCACGATCCGCCTGTCAATGTGGCTGCGATCGCCGGTACCGCTCCGGAACCGGTCGCACCTGCGCGTCGTGAAAAAACCATCGGATTTCCCGTTTCAGACGAATCACAGCCTGCACGACCTGTTGACCTCGGTCGGTCCGCACCGCGGCGTGAAGTAACGCCTTCCCGCCGAGGCGGCCGGCCGGTTCCCAAACGTCCCAAGGGTCGTTGGTTCATCACGCTGTTCGTGTGTGCGATCGCCGGCCTGATTGGACACAAGATCTGGTCCGAGTTCGGCCGCAACCAGGCTTACGGCGTCATGCAAGGTCGCGTACTGGAAATTCGCACGCCGTGGAACGGCATTGTTGAATCGATG
The DNA here is from genome assembly GCA_051010855.1 of Pirellulaceae bacterium. Taxonomy (GTDB): domain Bacteria; phylum Planctomycetota; class Planctomycetia; order Pirellulales; family Pirellulaceae; genus CAJQPP01. The sequence continues at coordinate 2,432 of JBPCVB010000511.1, forward strand.
CATGTGCGCGATGGACAGCGCGTTGAGCAAGGTCAGTTGCTGGCGACCATCAACAACTTTGAATTGCGTAATGAACGCGTCCGTCTGAAACACGATCTGGAAATCGCCCTGGCTGAACTGGCGATGCGTGTCGCCGACATTCAGTCTCGCGAACAGATCCAGCAGGATTCGGTGTTGCAGTTGCAAGTGGAGCAATTCCAGTTGCTGGGCAAGCTGCACTCGGAACGAGCCCGTCTGGAAGAACTTCAGAGCCAGTACGAAATCAATCGAGGCCTGTATACCACCCGGTCGGTGCCGCGAACCGAACTGGACAGGAACCGCATCCAGCTGGCCAGTCAAAACGCTGTGGTTAAGGAATTGACCGGCGCACTGGACAAATTGCGGGAGAGTGTACAACGCGTCGAGCAACGAACTGATTCGGTCCTGCAGCCGTTGATGCTGCAGCAAACACGCATCCAGTCCATCGAATCGGAATTCAGCCGATTGAGTGAACTGGAGTCAATGGGTGAAATTCGCGCACCGGTGCAAGGTGTGATTGTGCGCAGGCACCAGTTTACAGGCGAATTTATCGGCAAAAATACGGCGTTGTTCGAGTTGCTGGAGCACGATTCACTGGAGGCTGTCGTGTATCTGCCACAATTCCGGGCTCGACAATTTCAAGTGGGAGACGAGGTCAATCTGGTGTTGCCGCCAGAATCGGAGCCACGCCGTTTTCGGATTGCCCGGTTCGGAGACCAGATGGTCCAGCCACCTGAAAGTATCGAGCGTTTTTACAACGCCAAACAACGATTGATTCCGGTGCATGCCGTGCCGCTGGCGGGCCAGATTCCCGAAAGTCAGGCAGGCGGATTTTGGTGGCTGGGTGCCGAGGTGCGGTTACCCAGATTGGGATATCGGACAGAGACTAATGATTCGTGGTTCACGCGATTGACCAGGTCGATCGGGTTTTGATCATGCAGATTCTGTACATCAATCCCGATTCCATTACTGCTCGGCAACTGCATGCCGAGTTTTTGTCCTATCGCGGATTCCTGTGGGATTTGTTGCACTGCCAATCGGTGCAGGAATCAATCGGACAACTGGATGCCAGTCGTTTTGATGTCGTGCTGTTTGAGTCAACGAATGAACTGCCGCGCGTGCGCGCCGATTTGGAACACCTCGTCGTGCATTTCGCGCCGACGCCAGTGATCGCTCTGGTGCGCGACATTGCGCCCGACGTTGAGCTGGAACTTTTTGACATCGGGGTCCACGATACAATTACTGATCGCTGTATTGACGGACCGTACATCATGCGACGCATGCGGATGGCCCAGATTCGTGCGGCACGGGACAGCAAGCGGGCACCGGTCGAGGTACTGGCCGGCGACCCCCCTGTCACTGGTTCAGGACCTGGGCAGTCGGCCATGCGGCTATTGATCGTGGAAACGAACAATCCATTTCACGACGTTTGCGGACAACTGGCGAGATTACCGGGCGATGTTGAACGGAAATGCGTAACTGATTTGCATCAGGCCGCTGAACTGCTGGCCGATGACGAGCAGGCATTCGATGGCGTTCTGGTCGATCAGGGGGCAGTTGAAAACCAGCAGCTCGAACGACTCAAGAAAGTTCGACGCGCCATGGAGGATCTGCCCTTTGTCATGCTGGTGCTTGATCGGTCAGATTTTTCGGCTGTTTCCTGCGTGGAACGCGGATTTGCCGATTGCCTGGTGGCCCATACCACAACAACGCGTGAAGTGCTGGCCTCATTTCGCAAGTGCCTTGCCAGAAACGCGTGGCAGCAACATCAGGTCAGTTCGGCCATCACGGATTGCAATGCACCGGTATCCGATCGACGCGAGGCACCTCGGCCAGGTGCCAATCGACGCCGCAATGTTCGCTATGTCATCGAGCGTCCGGTTCGCGCGTTTGCCATTTTGCCTGACGGCGCACCGGACCGCGACAACATCTACGATGCCCTTTCACAGGATTTCAGTATCGGCGGGATGGGATTCCAGATTCCGTTGCTTGACCGATTGCCAGGCCGCAACTGGCTAGTCGGATTGTTGCCGGATTCCAGTTCCAGCGACGATGAGTTGGCTTACACTAACGTCCTGCTGCGTCATATCAAGTACGATACGGACGGCATTTCCATTGGCGCCAAATTTCAGACTGCCGAGGATGTCTTCGCCGACTTCCGCCTGACCCCATCAATCGATTCTGAATCCGGGCGCGTGCAATATGGCTGGCCCCGCGAGATCCTGGAGCAGTGGCGCGACCTGAATGTGCTGTCCCGTCGCATGGTGCAACGCGCAAAGGCGTGTCCGGATTGCCAGGCCATTGTGACCGTCGGCGACGGTTGCAGCCAATGTGGCTCGGCAGCAATTGACTATCGGGTGCTGATTCACCACTTCGCCTGTGCCTGGGTCGACGATTGCAGCCGGTTCCAGACCGAGGAAGGCGTAAGTTGTCCCAAGTGCCAGTCGAGTGGCTTGATCGTCGGTGCAGATTTTGAATTGATCAAATCCCGCTACTGTTGCGGTGATTGTGGACATGAAGGAAACGAAACCGAACTGGTTGGATCCTGTTTGAATTGCTGGTTGCGATTCCCTTTGCGGCTGGCGCGTGAGATGGAGGTTTACCGATACGATGTTCATCGACTGGATGTACTGGGTATCCTCGATTCGGCCAAATGAGTGGGTACTGTTACTGCTGCCGCTGATGGTGTTTGATGCTCCGCGGTATGCCGTGACAGCTACCGCCGTATGGCTTTATGACACAGGCGAGCGGATCGTCGGCTTGTTTCATGCTCGCACCGCAGTACGCCAATTTGATTATTGCCCGG
>JBPCVB010000512.1:0-11787 GCA_051010855.1 Pirellulaceae bacterium
GAGTCGACCAACCCGTTGTTCCGCGGTTTTGGAAATGATGAAGATGAGGAAGCCGAGCGTTACAATGAACCCGTTATTGTGCGGCTGGGCACGCGCGATGCAGACGAATTGCGTGACGGCTTTCCCAAATCGGCCGAGGAACTGTTTCAATATCACGCCATTGTGCTGGATGACGTTGAAGCGGGGTACTTTGACGAGGAACAAAAATCACTGATTCAGGAATTCGTCAACACACGCGGTGGGGGATTTCTGATGCTGGGTGGCCAGGAAACTTTTCGACAAGGCGAGTACGATCGCACTCCGATTGGAGAGCTGCTGCCCGTGTATATCGATACGCAAATCGCCAAGCCCGCCGATACCGGCTATCAACTCAACTTGACTCGCGAAGGCTGGCTGCAACCGTGGGTTCGCCTGGAATCGACGGAGGAGGAAGAGGAGCAACGGCTGGAAGCCATGCCGCGGTTTGACACGATCAACGTCGTGCGTTCGATCAAACCGGGAGCCAGTATACTGTCCACCGTTTCCACCCCCGATACGGATGAGTTGCCAGCGCTGGTGGCTCAACGATTTGGCAAGGGTCGGGCAGCCGCCCTGTTGATCGGCGATTTCTGGAAATGGCATTTGCGCAATGAACGGGGTAACGAGGACTTGCTCAAGTCCTGGCGTCAAACAATGCGCTGGCTGGTTGCGGATGTGCCGCGACGTGTCGATGTCGAGGTGCGTGAAAACCGGGATGCTAACCTGTCGGTACAATTGCGTGTACAGGTTAATGACGCCACCTATCGACCGCTGGACAATGCGACGGTAACGGTCGATGTAACCCGACCCGACGGCGTGGAAGTGTCTTTGTCTGCAACACCACTGGATGAAGCGGCAGGTCTGTTTGGTGTTACATACGTACCCCGGGTTCCGGGCCCCTATCGCGTCGACGTTGAAGCCAGGGCAGCCGACGGATCCGTTATTGGCAAACGGCAAAATGGCTGGGTCAGCGAACCTGCCAACGATGAATTCAGCCAGCTTCGACCCAATCGTGAATTTCTCCGCCGGGTGGCTCAAAAGACCGGTGGCGAAGTTGTCGAGATTGATGAACTGGATCGTTTTGCAGCGGGACTGCCTGCACGCAAGGCGCCGCTTATGGAAACACGAATCAGCCCCTGGTGGCACACCGCGACTATCTTTCTGCTAGCGCTTGGTTGTTTTGTTTTCGAGTGGGGCCTGCGTCGCTGGAAGGGACTGCCATGATACGTGTGTTGTTATTGGCGGCTATGGCCGTTTGTTGGCCCCTCGAATCGCCCGCTGCCGACGAGACGCGACAACTCGTCATCGTTGTCGGCGCAGCAGGCGAATCACAATATGGCAGCCAGTTCGCGGAATGGGCCGACTTGTGGGCTACCGCCGCGCGACGGTCTGATTTCGGTGTCACGTTGTTGGCAGGTGACGATGGTAGCGGCAGCACGCTGGAGTCGTTACGGGATCGGCTAACGACGCAGGCAGATTCCGGCGAAGCGGAGTTGTGGCTGGTTCTAATCGGACACGGTACGTTTGATGGCACCGACGCGAAATTCAATCTGGTCGGTCCGGACGTGACCGCGAGTCAGTTCGGTGAATGGCTCAAGATGCGAACCGGAAAAAGCGTGATTATCAACTGTGCATCGTGCAGTGGTCCATTTGCCTCGGCATTGACCGGAGAAAATCGCATCGTTGTGACCGCTACCAAAAGTGGTTACGAGATGAATTTCGCTCGATTCGGCCAGTTCCTGGCCGAGACGATTGCCGACCCCGAAATCGACCTCGACAAGGATCGGCAGACGTCGTTACTGGAGGCGTTCATTATCGCTTCAGGCAGAACGGCCGAGTTTTATGCCAGCGAATCACGGCTGGCCACCGAGCATGCGATGATTGAGGACAACTCGGACGGCTTGGGCACGCCGGGTGAGTGGTTTCGAGGAATTCGCGTCACGCGAGTGGCAAAAGACGGCTCGTCACCGGACGGACTGCGGGCAAATCAGGTGTTTTTTGTTATGAACGAACTTGAATCCCGGTTGTCAGAAGCGCAGGCTTCCCAACGTGATGAACTGGAATCCCAACTGGAAGACTTGCGAAAAACAAAGGATCGACTGACGGAAGACCAGTATTACGAGCAACTGGAAGTCATCATGCTGGAATTGGCGCGTTTGTACCAGTCGGTGCAAGACGGCCAGCCAGCCAACTAGCCATCGTCCGGAAACTGGCTAGTCCAGTTCTTCCAGGGATTCCAATGCATCGGAATCGTCGGCTGCTGCCGTCAGTCGACAGAGAATGTCCAGCAACCGCTCAGGTTCCATGGGTTTGGTGATGTAATCATCCATTCCCGCATCCAGACATTGCTCGTGGATTTCGGCCAGTGCATGAGCTGTCATCGCGATAATGGGAACTGGCGCAGAACCATTTTCCTTTTTGCGAATCTCACGCGTGGCTTCCAGGCCATCCATCTCGGGCATCTCCACATCCATTAAAATGGCGTCGTAGTCATTGCTTTCGCAGGCCAACAGAGCTGCCAATCCGTTTTCGGCAACCGTGACGTTGTGACCCATGCGCTCGAGATAGTTGGTGGTGATTTGCGCATTTAGTTCAACATCCTCTGCCAACAGGATGTTGAGCGGCGGGATCTCGCTTGCCGGATTTTGCCTGGAATCAACTTCCAATTGGGAACGCTCGCGAATGCCGGCCAGATTGTTGATCGCCTGAATGACGAATCGCTGTCCCAGTGGCCGACTGACCAGCTGGACTCGATCTGATGGCTCGATCATGTCCATCACCTGCAGCTGGTCCTTGCGGAAGATACCCACGATCTTCATTGAGGTGGTTTCATCGAGATCGGCGATGGCTGGTATCAGCGTTTGGGCGTCTCGTTGCAGGTCGATATCGATCATCAAGTAATCGCATTCGGGCACTGCGTTTTCGGCAAACAAGTTCATGACCGTTTGCTGCTCGATAAATTGAATACTCGCCTGAGGATACCATTCACCAAGAAGTTCGCCACAGGCTTCTGCAGCAAACCGATTCTCGATGCAGATATAAAATGCGCTGCGATCCAGTGCCACGACGGGTCGTGTATCTTCCCCGGAGGCTAACTCGAATTCGGCAGTAAATCGGAAAACGCTGCCCTTGCCAACTTCGCTGTCGACCCAAATGCGACCGTTCATCATTTCGACGAATCGCGCACAAATGCTCAGGCCCAGCCCGGTACCGCCGTATCGCCGTGTCGTTGAACTGTCGGCTTGACGGAATGAATCAAAGATCAGATCGATTTTGTCCCTGGGGATGCCTGGACCGGTATCCCGCACCGAAAACTGAATTCGCGGATTCTGTCCGGTGGTTGGCACAGATTCCACGTCGACCTGAACTTCGCCGATCGACGTGAACTTGATGGCATTACCAATCAGGTTGATCAGGATTTGCTGCAATCTCCCCGGGTCGCCCGTCAGTCCGGCAGGAACATCGGGTCGCACACGGCATACGATATCGAGGTTTTTCTGAAATGCATTAATACTCAACAAGTCACAAGCGTCCTCGGCCACGCGTCGTACGTCGAAAGGAATCGATTCCAGTTCCATTCGGTTCGCTTCGATCTTTGACAGGTCAAGAATATCGTTGAGTAACCGCAGCAGAGAACGAGCGGACGACTTGACGACTTCCAGATAGCCCCGCTGCACTACGTCCAGACCCGTATCCAGACACAGGTCGGTCATACCCATTACAGCATTGAGTGGCGTGCGAATTTCATGACTCATGGTGGCCAAAAATTCACTCTTGGCCTGGCTGGCTTGCTCCACGCGCTCCTTGGCGGCCGTCAGCTCTTCCTGGGCCGACGTCAAATCCTGGGCGACTTGTGTCAAGCGATTGTTGGCGACACCCAGCTCCCGGGCCCGTTGTTGCAGTGAGGCCGTCCGCCGGTCCACGCGGCGTTCCAGTTCGTCGTTGAGCTGTTGTAGCTGGGCAAACCCGGCCGCATTTTCCAAAGCGGCGCCGGCGATCGTCGTCACAAAATCAGCCAGCTTCTCTTCAGTCTTGTTGAACAGGCCGGGGATATGATCGTGAACGATCAGCAGACACGAGTGAATGCTGCCACGTACGTAGATGGGTGCAGCCAGAATCGATTTGCGAGCTGATGCCTCCGTGCGTGGACCTGACGCCTTGCGGTTCTGCAACGTAACTGTCTTTCCTGACTGAATGGCATCGCGGGCAATCGCGTGTTCGTCCTGAGCCAGCACGGTTTCCCGATTGATCAACAGCTGCAAACTGCCGTCCGCGGTTGTCGTTTTCAGGACCAGACTACGTTGTCCACGCAGCAGCAATGCGGCAGAATTTTCCACCTTCTGCAGAATGGCCTTTTCGTCGAGTCCCGACGCGATATCGCGGCCGGAGACCATGATGCGATTAAACCGGTCGGCCAGCGAAATGGTCTCGCGTTGCAAGGGATGCGTGACCAGCGGGCTGTTGCCAGCCGGGAAAATCAATTTGGCATTTTCGATGTCCTCGAACAGTTTTTCGTGTTGCTCGACCGTTTGGCTTCGTGTGTTGATGATACGATCGGCCAGTTCAGACAATTGCTCTTCGTAGGCCATGCCCAGTTCACGGCAGACCTTGATCGACTTGCGGACGTATAACGAAGCCCGGCTGGCATTGCCCTGCATGGCTGTAGTCAGGGCCAGTTCTCGCAGGGCATGAGGCGCATAGTGTTTTGATGGCCAGGAATACAGCAGCATCCGCCGCGCGTATTTTTGCGAAGCCGTCAGCAACCGTGCCTTGAGGTTGGGATGATAGGCGGCCGTGTTTTCAGCCTGGCAGCGAAGTGCCGTGGCCAGCCAGGCATAGTTGCCCCACACGTAAACGTTGCGATGGCCCGAAGTGCGGGCAATTCGCAAGGCACGTTTGAAGGTGTTGGCAGCCTCGTCAATTTTTCCACAGCCGATCAGATACACGCCTTTTCCCAACAACAGCTGGGCAGTCCCCTGGGCGTCGAACCGTCTGCGCTTGAGCTCCGTTTCAAAAACATTCTCGTCCGGCTGTCCCAGAGATGCACGCGCCCAGATGTCCAGGCTGATCGCTGACGCCTGATGGTCACCCAGATCGAGGCCGGATTGATGCAATGCCATCGCCTCACGGCGAGCCCCTGCCAGATCGCCCAATTGGTAAAGCGAGGCCGCAATCTGGTAGCGAGCCATATGCAGTTCCCAATAGTCGCCGGTTCGTTCCAGTAACTCGACGGCGCGGCGGCTGGTTTTGACGCATTCCTCAAACTTGGCCGCCGCGTACAGCACGATTCCCAGATAATTGAGTGACTGACCCTGACCCCAGGTATCCCTGAATTTCTTGCGGATGGCCAGCGAACGTTTGGCGTACTTGATGCCGCGTCCGGTCAGTGGCACCAGACTCATCGCGGGACCGTGATCCGACCACGCCTGAGCCAGTTCAGGTGAAGGCAGGTACTTTTCTGCCTGGTTCATGGTCCGCAAGTGTACCCACAGGCAACGAAACTTGCTGCGAGCGAACCAGCATGCGTGACCGTAACGACTGAGCAAGTGCAGTTGAAAGGACTCGCGTTCGTCGGGGCGGCGCCTTTTGCGACCGATAAACAAACCAGGCATTAACGTGTGGCAAACCTGTACCAGCGTTTCCCATAAAAACAGCACGATCACCATGGTTGCCGACGAGGGAATCCAGACGCCGAGATTGTCGAACGCGGATTCCAGCAACTGGGTGGCCGATTCCATGTCGCCCCGTTTGAAAGACAGCTCGCCCTGTTTGCAGGCAATTTCGGCCTGTTGCTGTTTGTCGCTGGCCAGCGACGCGGCTTCCTCCAGCGCTGTGGCAGCCTCAATATAGCTGCCGCGAAGCATCAGGATTTCGCCCAGTCCGCGAGCGATCTGGTATCGGGTCGCTGAATCAGCCGGCTGGCTTCGATGGGCGATTTCGTATTGCTGCTGTGCGACATCCAGGGCGAATGCCTCACGAGCCAATGCAGCAGCGAGCATGGCGTAGGGCAGCGCCTTTTCATGCTGGCCAGCCGCATCGTAGTGGTAAGCGACGTCGAACGTTCGGGATTCTGTATCGGACGCGAATAGCTGAGCGGCCTGGATATGCCATTGTTGGCGCTGCGCAGCGCTGATCTCATCCAGCAACGCACTGCGAATCTGGTCGTGGACGAAATGGCATTCGCCCTTTTGAAAATCGATCCATATCAGGTTCTTGTCCACGGCCTGGTGACAGTCGAGCTCTGGAAACTGAATGAGTGAACTTGCCAGTTCCAGCTCAAACGTCTTGCCCAGTACTGCGCCGACAGTAAGAAACAGAACCAGTTCATCAGGCAACAAGTCAATCCGGCGGGCCAGCACGTGACCGGCTTCGGCCGATGATTGCAGAGCAGACAATTCATCACGATCGATCGTCCAGCCATCAGCCGATGGCCGAATCGCGCCGGTCTCGAACATGCCACGTACCAGAGCCGACGCCATAAAAGGACTGCCGGCCGACATGCGGGTCACGACCTGCTGCACCTGAACGGGAAGTCGGCCCGCCATGGACAGGGCGATGGCATTGATTTCATGATCAGCCAGGCTGGAGAGCTTTACCCACGTCGTGGGGTCCAGTTGTCGCAACTCGCTATCTGACTCGACTTCGTCGCTGCGAAAAGCGACAGCCATAACGAGATTAAGTGGCCGATCCTTGCGATTGACTGTACGTTTTTGCCAGGCGGTCAACAGTTTATGTGCCGAATCATCAATCCACTGGCAATCATCGACGATGACCACACATGAACGATTGCCTTCGCCCAGCAGTTCGAGCAGGCGACAGACGCTGCCGGTAACACGTGCCTGACCGAAGGCCTCCGGTCCGGCGTCACCGGCCTGCCAGCCGAAAATATCTGATAGTGACGGGAGGGCAACAGGCAGCGAATGCATATCGCGCTGCATGTGCTGCTGAATAAACGCCGCCAGCATGGGGTCATTACGGCAGTACTCCGCCAACTGCCGATCCAGATCGCTGAAGAAAGAGGACTCACGCCCGACCTTTTGCTGGGAACACAAGGCGCTCAGCACGATGAATCCGGACTGTCGCGCCATCGCGCGAAACTCGGCCAGCAATTGTGATTTGCCGAATCCCGATTCGGCTTCGACAACGACCATGCCCGACTGGCCCTTGCGCGCGGCATACAACTCGGTAGCCAACTGTTGAAATTCAACTCCCCGACCGACCAGGTTGGGTTCAACGAGTGTCTGGCGAATGTCCGTTGTGCCCAGAGCGAGCGAAGGATGGTAGTTGCCAGCAGTCCATTCGGACTCGATCTTTCTCAAATCATCGATCACCGCCGAGCACGTCTGGTAACGATCCGCAGGATTCATCTTCAACAGACGACTAACCAGTTCTTCCAGCACGCGTGGTGTCGGATTTCCTGGCAGGCGAATCGGCGTGGCCACCGACGTTGCCTTGCAGTGAAGCTTTTCGCTGAGCTCATTGCCATCAAAAGGAGAGTTACCGGCCAGAAACTCATAGAACAAAACACCCAGCGAATACAAATCCGATGGCGCACCCAACGGCGCCTGCATGATGCCAAGGCGTTCCGGCGACTGGTAATCCACGCTCGCCATATCCGCTTCTTGCTGGACATCGCCAGCATCCAGGTTGAGTCGATCGATGACTCCATCGACAAGCGTGACGCCGCCTTCCTCGTTCAAGATCACGTTGGAAGGTTTCAGGTTGTTGTGCGTCAGTCCCGCTTGATGAAATGCATCCAGTGTTTCGGCTAAAGCAATGCAAACCCGAATGCGTTCAATAATGTCGCGTTGATGAATCGCAGCTGGATCCAGGGGAGTACCGACAACATATGGGCGATACAAACGCAAGTGCGAAGTGGCGTGATCAGCGTACTGAAAGGTGAGGCATTGCTCAGGTAACTCAGGCAGCTGATCGATGGCGCTGGTGACTTTGCCCAGCAAGGCCGACACCGAATTTGCAGTGACTGTGTACTGCTTGCATAGCACCAGTTCGTTGTCGTCATTGCCATTGGATATCAAGGTACGCCGCGAATGGGTGCATGTGATCTCCTGCCATTGCTCACGCGCAATCGCAGACTGGATCAGTTCGTGTTGTGACGGATCGATGGTCAAGGCAGGTCGACAGACAAGAGGTGTTAATGCACGGGCAGCGGAGGCCCGAAAGTCCGTAAAACGTAGCTTTTTGCTACCTGTCACGAAGTTGTGCGACGCGAAATCAGGCCAGCCAATGGGGCGTTGCAAGGTCACGCATCCGGATCTTCCGGTTGTGTCAACTGAATCAAATGGGGCAAGCAAATTTTTTTGTCGCCACTGTTTTGGTGGGTACGCATCTTTACCCATGGCGCGATCCGCCATAGTCCATACAACCCAACTTGAAATCACAAACCAAGCCGCATTGGATTCCCCAGCGGCACAAAAAGGTTTCCCTGGGTGCAAATGGGGAATAGCAACGATGCAACCGATTTAAACGAAGTGAATCCCGTCCAGCCAGTTTGACTTAACAAATTGTTGAAACTAGCATGACGGCCCTTGTGTTGAACTACCGTTGTTTTCTCTGCTTCTCTTGTCCTGCTTCAGATGATTCGTAAAGCCAGTGCTGGTTCGGCCTCGACCCAAACGAGGTACCACGGACCAGAACTTCTGTTACCCGAAACGCACCTCGATTTGTCACGCGATGAGCCGGTTCTGGATTATGCGCATGCGGCGGCCATGCGTTTGCTGGATCGCGAGACATCGCACCAGCATGTAGGACGCACGGTTCGTGAAATCTACGGCGTCCTGTCAGAGCGTCGCAAGAACGGCACGGTCGAACAGTGGCAGGGATTTGTGAATCGGTTTCGCGAAAGCCGCTTGCAGGGTGTACTTCACGAGGATCCTTTTACAGCCCGAGCCTGGACAAAACCGAGAGGATATGCTGGTGACGCCGTCCTGCTGGATTTTATCTACGGGTCCGAACACCAATGGGCCACGCCGGCGATGAGCTGGGTCGGACAGCGACTTCATCGCTGGACCACCCTGTCGTCCGCCTGTGAAGGCGTGAAAGCGCGAAGGGCGCGGATCGCGGACATGATTGACGAGCTGGCCGACCACCGTGCTCAGCCGCACGTGTTATCCCTGGCCGCCGGGCACCTGCGTGAAGCCGAATTCACCCGGGCCCTGCCGCGACGCCAGTTGGGTCGACTGGTGGCAATTGATTCGGATGCGGAAAGTCTGGAAGTCATCGATCGTGACTATGGTCGATACGGTGTGGAACCAGTTCTGGCATCAGCCAGAGATGTCGTTTCCGGCCGTTTTGATTTTGGCAGTTTCGACCTGATTTACAGTTCGGGATTGCTGGACTACCTCGGCGATTCCCTGGTGCAGAAGCTGACTCGCAACCTGTTTGCGATGGTGCGTCCCGGCGGCAGGCTGGTCCTGACCAATTTCCTGGAAGACATCGAGGGAATTGGTTACATGGAAGCCGTCATGGACTGGAATCTGATATACCGCGACCGGTTGCAACTGATGGAAATGACCGCCCTGATACCCCAGCATCAAATCGGGTCCATCAATATCTTTACCGAAGAGAGTTGCAACGTGCTGTTCCTGATACTGGAAAAGCCGTATCAGCATCAGGCCTGAGGTTGGCCAGCAGGGTCAGCTACCATTTGTTCTGCAACGACCGTCGACGGATCGTGTAATGCCAGGTCGCGAGTCTTGCTTTCGCAGAACGATATTCGAATCTCGTTGAATTGGTCAGCGTACTGGAGAAAGACGTCGACGATCTCCGGGTCAAAATGCGTTCCTGTATCATCGACGATGATCTGCACCGCGCGGTCGTGTTCAATCGCGCCTTTGTAAACACGTTTGCTGGTTAACGCATCATAGGCGTCGGCAACCGCTACAATCCGGCCACATAAAGGGATGTCTCCGGCAGCCAGTCCTCGAGGATAGCCCGAGCCATCAAATTTTTCATGATGGGTCATGGCGATATCGCGGGCCATGCGCAAGTAGGCATGATTGGGATGTTTCTCGGCTGCGGCATCGAGCGTCTCGCCCCCTATAGCCGCGTGCTGTTTCATAACCTCAAACTCGTCCTTGTTCAGCTTGCCGGGTTTGAGCAAAATGCTGTCGGGAATACCGACTTTGCCAATGTCGTGTAACGGGCTGGTGAGGTAAATCGATGCGATATAGTCCGCATCAATCTGGTCCCGGTATTTGTCCTTTTTGGCCAATCCTTCGGTCAGCAGTTTGCAGTATTCGCGAATACGTTCCAGGTGGGCACCGGTTTCGGTGTCTCGCGACTCAGCCAGTTTGGCCAGGCTGAAAATAATCACATCGCGACCTTGTAATGACAAAAGCCGGTCGGCGACTCGAATCCGGAAAAACAGCTCCTCGGGCGCAAAAGGCTTGGCCAGATAGTCGTCTGCACCTGCTGCCAGGCCCTCAATGACGTACTTTTTCTCTGTGCGCGACGTCAGCATGATTACGTAGGTGTAATAGTTGGCCGTGCGGTTGCGGATCAACCGGCACAATTCCAGGCCGTCGAGTCCGGGTAATTCCCAGTCACAAATCACCACGGGATAGTTGGACTGACGCAGCTCCTCGATCGCCGCCTCCGCAGAATCCACTACGGTAACCTCGTGACCCTGAGATTCCAGCGCATGTCTGACGACCAGGGCATCTGTGGCGCTGTCTTCAACAGTGAGGATTTTCATGGTTGCACTCAAATGGTCTCGACCCGCAGGTCACTGGTTACTGCAGACAAGTACTGGCGAATTCTGCGACTTGTCGGAATTGAACCTGGGCTCGTTCTGTTAGTTCATCAATTTGTGTGGGGCCGGGTGAGTCGCACTGCGCTTCACGCAATAACGTTTCAAGTTCCTCCAGCGTGGCTCGCAACGGACGGGCCGCTACCGTGGCAGCCGTTCCTTTCAAGCGATGGACCTTTTTGGCCGTCGATAAACGGTCAACGCCAGCGGCAATGTCGTTGGTGATTTCATCCAGTTGCTCCCGCGAGGAGACAACAAAACCGTGCAGGATATTGTGCGAGAATTCCAGATCGCCCATGCAGCGAGCCAATAATTCGTCGAACGTGATCGGTGGATCCAACGGTGGTTTCATCGTTTCTTGACATCTCGGGGTAATTGCACGCGCTGCTACGATTCCTGACGGGCATATGCAGCCTTGCGTACGACAAACGTAGCTTTCAGAAACGCGAATAACGGCCGATTTCCGTGTTTTCAGCGGGTGGTGACAAGCTTGCCGATGGTAGGGGCCCCGGGCTGGCGGGAGATAGCCGGCGTTTCAGGGGGCTGCCTCCACTCCACAGAGATAACCGGAAAGACTGATGCAATCGGACAGGCAACGGAACCTCGCCGAATGGGTGGCACCGGCACTGGATGGCTGCCACCGCTACTGGAGGGCGGACACGATTCGCTCGAACACTTCGTCGATGGAGCCGGTTCCATCGATGACCTTGAGCACGCCGCTTTGCGCAGCGTAGAAGTCGACGACAGGCCGGGTTTCCGAATGGTACACACGCAGGCGGTTGGGGATGGCTTCCGGTTGATCGTCTGCCCGCGGGTTTTCCAGCTTCGAGAAACGCTGCGTTAGCCGCTCGATGAGCTCTTCATCGGGCACACGCAGTTCCAGTACGTGATCCACGGGGATTCCGGATTCGTCCACATAGGCCTGCCAGGCTTCTGCCTGGGTCAGCGTTCGTGGAAAGCCGTCCAGCAAATAACCGCCCGCGCAATCGTCCTCGGCG
>JBPCVB010000513.1:0-4901 GCA_051010855.1 Pirellulaceae bacterium
GCCGAATATTGCGTGTTGTGTGGCCAGTCGCCGAGTTGGTTTCGGGGCCGGTAACCAGCGCGGTTTCGCCGGTGAACTGGTTGATTTGCAATTGCTCGCTAATCAGATCCTCGGTCAGCTCATCCCAGTTCAGATGGCCCGCGAATCCCGATTTAAGCATCACCAGTGGCTGGAATTCCGTTTTGGATTCTACCGGTGTTCCATCAGCGTCGCTGGCGGGTGGTCTCGGCGCCAACGACCCGGGATACATAAACAGCAATTCCTGGAGGCCACTGGAAATCGAATGTTCCTGATTGAAGGCGACGTGATCGGCATGGGATTTTGCGAACACAAACAAGTTTTGTTTGGGACCGTATTCCTCCGGCCAGCGCTCGCCTAGTTCCGAAGCGATCGTGGGCTTGAACCCCACATGCGGATTGAACAGGTTCCACACGGTGCGATCGTGTGCCCACTGGATACCAAGGGCCTCCAGTAGTGGCGAAATAGTTCCGCCAAATGCCTTGTCCTGATCCGTAGGCAGGATCACACCCCAGCCGGCTCGCGAGTCCATGCGAGGTTGAACCGGCGCATTGATCACGCCAAACCGGCGCGGCAACTGCCAGGTGAACCGGTTGTAGAAGGGCAATGGATCCATCAGCAGCAACGTTGGGTTGCCGGCCTGGATGTACTCATTGAGCTGAAACAGGCCCAGCATATCCAGCGTGGACGGTGAAGCGACAATCAGCACGTCAAGCCGTCGTTCGTCTTCTTGATTTTCGCTGGCGTCGTCGGTAGCAGTTTCGCCTGTCTCCGCGTCATCCCCGGCGGTGTTTTCTTCCTTCGGTGGCGGGTTCCATGTCGGCAGGTCCTCCGGGTTGATGGTGACAACTTCGTACTGGCTTTCCAGGTCCTGCATGGTGCGGGAAGCCAGCCAAGGATAATGCCGCCCCTGATACTGAATGTTGTCAAAGTGCAGGTCGTTCTTCAGGATGCCGATTTTCAAACGGCGTTTGGGATTCGTCACCGTGGCCAGGGACCGCGTCAATTGATATTCAATCGACGAGTCTGTATCGACAAACGGCAGGACCACCCGATCAAGCGAACTGGACATCACCAGTCCCATGTACACATCCTGTTCGATAATCCGGCCACCGACATCTTCGCGCGAGGCCCGAGGCTTGATTTCCTGAGCGCCCGCTTCCTTGACTTGCGGACTATTGGGTGCGACATCCACAAATCGGACGTTGACGAGATTGCCGCCCAGCCGATCGTATTGGCGCAACAAGCCCACCAGGTTTTTGCGCGTGTTAACATATTGTCGAGGCATGTTTGGGCTGAGAAACGCCTGAATCTCAACAGGCCGTTCATTTCGGGCAGCTTCAGCAATCGCATCACGTGTAGTTTGATTTAGTGAAAACAGTGCTTCGCTTGTCAAATCCGCCCGATTGTTGAATGCCGCCGAAGACGATTCGGCCAACACGTTGGCTGAGAATAACGCCAGACCGAGAGCGATGATGCGAAAGGCAAAATGACCTGACAAAGTCACTTGTCGTCCGCGGCTCCAGTGCCGTTTACTGATTACCACCACGTTGAGATACAGCATGAAAATGGTGATCGAGAGGAAGTACACGACGCCCGGGAGCGAAACAAGTCCCAGGGTAAAGTCACGCAACTGGCCCGACACACCATACGATTCAAAAAAACGGTTGCCTTCCATCAGCGATCCGAAAAGCACCGGAATCGCACACAACAGCGCCCCGATCACAAATGCCACGGTCGTACTTCGTGTCAACGCCGAGGCAAACATCCCGATCGACAGCAACGCCACGCCGGCCAGCCAGTATCCGAGGTAGGTCGTGGCTATCACACCCCAATCAGGATTGCCGAGGCGGGCAAGCGCAATCAGCTGCGTCCCTGAAAACAACAGAGCTACGGAGTAAACCGCGACGACCGAGAGGAACTTGCCCAGCAGGATTTCCAGATCCGACGCCGGCAAGGTAAATAGAATGGCGTCCGTCCCCTGCTTCTTTTCATCAGCCCAGATGCCCATCGTAACGGCGGGGATGAAAAACAACAGCAAAAAGGGATAGTACTTACTGAGCTGATCCAGATTCGCGAGGTTGTCCGCAAAAAATTGCTGGCTGAATGTCAATGCCGCGCACACCGTGACAAAGACAAAAATAAACAAGTAGCCCAGAACACTGGTGAAGTACTGTTTGAAGTTTCGTGAAAAAACCGCCGAGACGACGTGCCATCGTAACATGCTAATCAAGCTCCGCTTTGCATTACACCGAGTGCAACAACGTTGAATATCAAGTGGACTGGGCGGTAAAGCCCGTAAGTTCGTGAAAGCGGTTTTCCATTTCCCCGCGTTGCCCCATTTCGGACAGGGGGCCATCGAACACAATGCGACCCTTGTTGATCAATACGACGCGATCGCATAATTCTTCAACTTCCTGCAAGACATGAGTGGAAAGGAGTACCGTCTTGGATTCGCCCAGTTGCCGTATCAATTGACGAATGCCAACAAGCTGGTTCGGATCCAGTCCGCTTGTCGGCTCGTCAAGAATCAGTACGTCCGGATCATGCAACAACGCTTGTGCCATGCCCACGCGTTGCCGGAAACCGCGCGATAGTTTGCTGATAGGTTTGTGCCAGACTTCGCCGAGCGCACAACGGTCAGCTACAAACGACATTCGGTCCTGCAGCCGTTTCGCTCTCAAACCCCGGGACCTGCCAAGATACAGTAAAGCGCTGTTGGGAGTCATCTCCTCGTACAGCGGTCCGTTTTCCGGCAAGTACCCGATCCGTTCGCTGGCGGCGATTCTATCGGTCTCCATATCGTGACCGGCAATGGATACAGCGCCCTGGGTCGGTGCCAGGAAACCCGTCAGCAGTTTCATCGTGGTCGACTTGCCAGCGCCATTGGGGCCCAGCAACGCACACACTTGTCGTCGGGGCACGTCAAAGTTGATATCGTCGATCGCCGCGAAAGAACCGTAGTACTTACACAGTTCTTTCGCCCTGATCATCGGAGTTTCGGGATTCGAATCCGCTGCCGGGTCTGCCGTCATTTCTGTGTTCCGGGAATAGCTGTGGGCAAACCAATAATCTATTCCGTTCCCGCAGAATGCCCAAGGCCATCGCCGCCCCGGCAGGGGCTGACTAGAAGTCGCGGCCGAGCACGATGCCAAAATCATTGGCCTCGAAGCCCATTTTCTCGAACAAATTTACGGCCGCCAGATTGTCATCAGCGACCTGGGCCTCGACGAGATTGATGGCCTGCTGCTGCATATGTCGCAAAGACTCGCCGACCAGGAAGGTGCCTAGACCCGCTTGTCGCGCCTGTGACTCGATTTTCAGGCTGAACAACCCCATCGCCCGCACGCCCCAGTTGCGAGCCAGCGGCTCCATGTCCCAATAGGAGATGTTGCCGTGGTTCTCATTGGTCTTGCGATCGATCAGGTTAAACACACAGCGATTCGTGTTGCCCAGAGTGCAGGCCTCCCACCAGTCGGCCGCCAGTGGATCCTGATCCTGCTCGATGCGGAAACTGCGACGTACGGTCGTTTGCTGTCGATCCATGACGGCGCGAAAATCGTGCAGCGAGCGTTGCATGATCAGAATTCGGGATAGCTGGTTGTATCCTCGCGATTCAAACACCTGAATGGTTGCTTCATTGGCACGCAGAATCCCCGGAACATTGCTGCCCCCATACAGGCCCAGATAAAATGGACTGAAGGGAAAGTCGGTTCCGGTGAGTATCGTCTTGCTACCGCGAGACACCAGATATTGCTCAGCCCGCTCGATCAGCTGGCTGCAGATTTCCAGACGATCCGGTGACGAAGTGGTCAGCAGCAAACAGATAATGCCACGCTCGTAGTTCAGGTCCGTGCGGTCTTCATTGGGACCGAAACCGCAATGTGCAAATCCAACCGCCTCCTCATCACGCAAGGCCATGATCAGGCCGGCTGGATCAAAGAATGGCTTGGAAAGTATGCTGCGCTCGAACTGGTCATTGAACATGGTCTGGGCAAACGCAGGCTGCCGACGCTGTTGTTTCCAGACCTGGACGATGCCCGGTAAGTCGGTATTAAGAAATGAGCGGTAGGTAATCACGCGAGCCGCGAAGCATGTTGATCCATCAGCAAGGACAAGGAGCACTTATGATAGCGGCCAGGGCGGAACTGCTCTATGTGGCAGCAAAATTTGTCAGGCGGCACGGGCCGATTTGGCCCCTGCTGGTTGACGCAACGCCTTGCCACGAAGCGGACGTTCTTTCCATCGCCGGTGCATCCACCAGTATTGTTCCGGATATTCACGAATTAGTTGTTCCAGTTGATCGTTGTACCACTGAGTCAACGAGCGGACGTCCCGCAGCTCAGGGGCCAAGTCACGCGGATCAGCGACCGCCACCACACCGACTTCCACTTGCAGTGGGCCACCCTTGCGGACGCAGTAGGAAACGAGCATCGGAGCGTTTTGCGAAAGTGTAAACAGGGCCACGGCCTTGTGGCATGAGGCCGGACGACCCATGAAGTCGACCCAACAGCCCTTGTTTCCCGCATGTTGATCGCCCAGCAACGATAGAATCCCCCCGGCATGCAGCACTTCCTGTATCTTTGTCGCACTTCCACTGGTTGGCAAAATGAACTGCCCTCGGCACTCGCGAAATCCGGTCAGCCATTTGTGCAGTAACGGATTGTCCAGCGGGCGAGCGATGGCGTAGGTGGGGATCCCGAGAATACCTGTGACATAGACCGCTTCCTCGAAGTTACCCAGATGTCCCCCCACCATCACGGTTGGTCGCCAGTCCAGATAGAAACTGGTCATCAATCTCTTGTCGCGAATATCGACGAATTCACGCCAGTTGGTCGTGTGAATCTTGCGTGATGCCTGGGCAATCTCGCAAACCATCAGAA
>JBPCVB010000514.1:0-4198 GCA_051010855.1 Pirellulaceae bacterium
CTACAACTTGCCATAAATGAATTGGCACAATGAGTCTTCTGTACCAGCGGCTCGGTCTCCAAGGCCCCATCATAGGCGAAAATGCCTTTTTTTTGCAACCAATCCGGGTGATTTGGTGCCCCTGTCACTGGTCGTAAACTCTTTTGCTGTATTGGTTTAGAGAAATCACAAAGTTGCAGAGTGTCCATCAATTCCGGCTTCAGTTCAGGGCTGACACTCACCCTCACGGTACGGTCGATCACAACCGGATCACCCATCGTAACTCGATTGCGCACACAGAGTTGCGTCCGGGAAAAACTTTGTGAAAAATTTCCCGAAGTCGGTTGACCCTGAAAATCAGCCCCGTTAGATTGATCGCGTCGACTAACTGTCACATTTGCCAGGTTTACATCGCAAGGGCAACGTAGTGACCGACCCGGGTCCTTCGCGAGACGACCGTTCTCCAGTAGCCAAAGCCATTTCGAAAGCGACCGAGATCACCACGGTCTCTTTCATGATGGTGGTTCCTATCTTGCTGGGTTACTGGCTGGATCTGTATCTCGGTACGGTTCCGCTGTTCGCCATATTGGGATTGGTGCTGGGGATGAGCGGAGGCATTTGGCAATTGATCAAGCTGGTCAATCGGCAATCGTCGGAGAGTTCGCCTGCCTCGCGCGGAGATTCGGGCTCTTCCGATCAGGGCCATAGTCGCGACGAATGATGCTGCGAAGATCGTCGGTCGATCCACGCGGCGATACAGCTAAATAGCTGTTAGCTGCAAAGCTGCTTTGATTCATATCGCAAGACCCGGAATGTGATGACCACCGACAGCCAAAATCCGCAGACCACCCCGCTTGGTGCCATCGACATGATTTGGCGTTTGCTGATTGTGTTTTTTGTGAGCGCAGCGCTGGTGGTCGCCGTGGCCAGTCTGGTGTGGGACCGGGCGACAGGACTGGCGGCATTGGTGGCTGCGATAATCTGTTGCCTGGCGGCGGTGGCGGCGACCTGCTTGAGTATCTATCCGCGGGGCGATCATTTTCGACTGATCCGCCTGTACACAGCCTCGGCGGCGCGTCTTGCCTTGCCCGTTATTTTGCTGTTTGTCTGCAAGGCGATCATGCCGGAGCTGTTCGCCCAGGGCATGGTCTACTTTGTGGTTTTGTTTTACCTTGTTGGCTTGCTGACGGACCTGATGCTACAGCTGAGACGCATCAAGCAGATCTATCCGGACTCACCCGGGGTCCTGGGGCAGACGGCCAATGGAGATTCTTGACAGGAACGCGACATTGAATTCGGATTCCGCACAACTTGAATTCGTATACCCGGTCTGCCGCCGGCTTGTCCGCTGGGGCCTGGTCGCAGGTCTGATGGCATTCATGATTGCAGGCAGCAACACGACGCCGGCCAGTGGCGGAATGTGGCAGGAGAACCCTGATGCGACTCAGGAGGAAGGCCACGAGGAACCGGGCGAGGACACATCTCATCAGGAAGAGTCGCATGGCGACCAAACGCATGGTGAGCAGGGGCATGGCGACGACGAAGCGCATGAGGGCGACGATCACGGCCATGGCGACGTCACCAACGAGGAATTCTTCCTCGGTCGCGACCATCTCATCGATCACAACTCCGATCAGTATTACTTTGAAGTCCTCTCCCTGCGTTTTAGTGCTGAAGACAAATCAAAGAAGGTCTACATTCCGTGGATCTCGCCGTGGACGGAAGAGCGGCCGTTAATGGCACAGCCGGAAGGACAGGCCGGCGAGTTCATTGGCCCGATCACTTTCCAGCCTTCCAAGTTTGTGGTGCTGCAGTTGCTGGCTGCCGCGGTAATTTTTGGAGCGTTCTTCTGGCTGGGCAAACGAATTCAGTCCGGAGAACCGCCACGCGGGCGCACCTGGAACTTGCTGGAGGTTATGGTTGTTTACGTGCGTGACCAGATGGCCAAGCCGGCCATTGGTTCCAATGACTACAAATACTTTTTGCCCTTCATCTGGACGACCTTCTTTTTCATTCTGGCCATGAACCTGATGGGCATGATCCCCATGTTGGGCACGCCCACCAGCAGTATCAGTGTGACATCCGCCTACGCTCTGGTTGTGTTTGTCGTGGTGCTGTTTACCGGCATGAAAAAGCTCGGTGTGGTTGGCTTCTGGAAAGCCCAGGCACCCCACATTGATTTGCCGGTGGCAATGAAAATCCCCATGGTGGCGGGCATCTGGGCCATTGAGGTATTCGGCCTGTTTATCAAACACATGGTGTTGGCCGTTCGTTTGTTCGCCAACATGTTTGCGGGCCACATGGTACTGGCTGTATTGGTCGGATTTATCGGAGCGGCCTGGGGGCTGGCGATTAACTGGCTGGTGGCTCCCGGAGCCATTGGAGCGTCGGTTGCACTGAGTCTGCTGGAGATCCTGGTGGCCTTTATTCAGGCCTACGTATTCGCATTCCTGACTGCCTTGTTTATCGGTGCTGCGATTCATCCGCACTAGCGGGCCGCAGACCGAAGGAAATACACAAACTCAATCGTGAACTTCATCCTAAAGCTGGAGATTAATTAAATGTTCAAGTTTGTTCCCATCGTCCTCGTCGTGCTGGGGTCGTTTTTGTTTTGCCTGAGCGCCGATGCCCAGGCTCCGACCGAAGGCCCCGTGCTGGCCCAGAATGACATCGCCGTCCCGGGCATGAAGGCCGTGGGTGCTGGTTTGGCCGTGGTTGGCGCCGGTATCGGTATCGGTCGTATCGGTGGCTCGGCCTGCGAAAGCATCGCCCGCCAGCCGGACATGGCCGGTCAGATCAACACGACGATGATTATTGCGGCCGCGCTGGTCGAAGGTGCTGCGTTTGCCGCCATCCTGTTGGGACTATTTATGAGTCAGGGCTAGTTGATCGGTTGCGGGACGGGGGAGCGCCTCGTCCCGCCACGATTGATCTGGCATTCCCGGAGGATCGCTAATGACGAGCCATTACCTGTTCAGCCTGTGTGTGTTGCTGGCCGAGGGCGAAGCCGCTTCGCCGTTGCAGTTGCGCATTGACACGCTGATCTTCAGCCTGTTGATTTTTATTCTGTTGATCCTGTTGCTGGCCAAGTACGCGTGGCGGCCCATCATGGATGGGCTGGAAAAACGTGAACAGTCCATTGCCGACGATATCAACAACGCCAAAACCGCCAGCGAGAAAGCCGACGCGACCTTGGCGCAATACGAAAACAAGCTGCAGTCGGCCAAGGACGAGGCAAGTTCTCTGGTGGCCGAAGGCCGCCAGGATGCTGCCCGGGCCCGCGAAAAATTGCTGGCCGAAGCCAACGAGGAAGCCCAGCGGCAACGAGCTCGCGCCGACGCAGAGATCGCGGCCGCACGCGACCAGGCAGCGCGAGAACTGGCCGAACGCAGCGTGGATACGGCCGTTAGTCTGGCCGGTTCGCTGGTCGGCAAGGAACTTAGCCCGTCGGATCACCAGCGGTTGATCGAACAGTCGCTGGAACGATTTTCCAACTAGGGCCAGACCCGATCCCGGAGTTTTTGATTTGAACACCGCAGCAGAAAACGGCAAACAAAGAACGGTATTTGATACCGACAAGCAGTATCTTGGCGACGTTTACGCCAAGGCGTTGCTGGGTCTGGCTCAGAAATCGGACAATGTCGAGCAGGTGATCGATGAAGTTGAATCGTTCGCCGTCGTGCTGGACGCCCTGCCTGCCCTGCGTGCTACCCTCGAATCACCTCGTGTGTCGTTTGCCGAAAAGGAAAAGATCATCGACAAGGCGATCGGCGGCAAGGGCAGCAAGGCCTTTGTGAATTTTATCAAGGTGCTGTGCCGCAACGGCCGCGCCGATTGCCTGTCAGCGGTCCGTGAATCGGCTCGCCACATGCATGACGAAGCGATCGGTCGCGTGCGTGCAACCATGACCACGGCCGTTGCCGTTGATCAGCATGTACAGGACAAGGTCGCCCGGCGTTTATCGCAGGTGCTGGGCAAAACCGTTGCCGTGCGGTCCACGGTCGACCCGGACATCATAGGCGGACTGGTCGTGCGGATCGGCGATACAGTCTACGACGACAGTGTTACCAATCAGTTGAAACGGATTCGCGTGGCCGCCATCGGCCGGGCCAATCAGGAAATACGACAAGCCCTGGAGCGGTTCGTGACGGACGTTTGATCCCCGCGCTCTTCCGGCATTCATACCAAGAGGAATTCGATGAAGTTCAGTGCTGACGAA
>JBPCVB010000515.1:0-6878 GCA_051010855.1 Pirellulaceae bacterium
CTGAGGCTCGAACAAATCAGTCTGCCAGGGGCGCTAATCATGCTGGCAATTCCGCCAGACTCTTTGGATTGTTCGGCCTGTAACCCCCCGCCGGCAGGCATTGCAGGCATCTGCTGACCGATTCCGAATACCGATTGTAGGGAATATTACTGCCGCAATTGTCGTCGCGGATTTGCGGGTTATGACTTCCCCGGAAAGAGACACCGAACACCTGCCCTGAGTTTCGGAGCAAATCATGACGGCATCGACCCGCCAGCTTACCGCAGTTTTTGGACTCACTCTGTTCACCTTGATGGCCAGTGGCTGCACCCACACCCGCCTGAAGTTCAACACCATTCATCAGGCCAATACCGTCAACGACATCTACCAGCGTCAGGTGCTGGACAATCTGGCAATGTTTGTCGACAACCCGCATGCGATTCCCCACTTTGCAGTTGTTGATACCGGGACGACCAACGCGACTGATTCGCTGGCCGTTGCCGGAACGCCCTTTAATTCATTCCGAAGGATTTTTGGCATTAACGCTACCAACGCCCAGACCCAGTCGTGGGCCCTGGCCCCTACGACTGATCCCAATCGTTTGCAGTTGATGCGTTGCGCCTACCGCTCTGCGATTGGATTCGATTGCGATCCCTGTTTGGACTGTTGCAAACTGGAGAAGGCATTTCGTGGCAAGAACGACCAGCGCGTTCCGTTGTTTGACTCCAATGGCAATCAGAACATCGATCCGCTTACCTGCGCGCCCTTTGTCACGTTAGAACGGGTTCCATTTATTGACCCGCGTACTGATCAACCCTATGCAATCGACGAGAAATGTGATTGTGTCGTGTTGCAAAACCTCGTTTGCGACGGCCCTTGCGCGATTCAAGCCGGCTGGTTCTGCTGCGGATGCAAGAAAGACGTTCCTAAAGACTGCCTTGCATACGCAGGTAACTTTGGCAAAACCTGGGTTTGGGTTCTACCATCGGGTCGTGAACAATTGTCCCGTCTGGTTCTTGCCAATATCGAGTATGCAGTAAGCCCGCCCAAGGCCTCCGCTACCAAGGAAGTTATCCTTGCGGTCGATGCCGCGGGTAAGGTCACGTCCGATCGCGGTGCAACTGTTGGATACGTTCGAGGCGTGTTGCCAGTCGGAGTGTCCAACCAGAGTATTCTTGCTGTAAATCCGGATCCTTGCGGTGGCGTCAAGACTTCGGCTGAACTAGCAATGCAATTGCGTTTGGAGAAATTCGGTGAGTTGCAAAGGTATTTGGACGAACAAGAGAGCATGAATGACAACGTTCGCGCCAGATTGCGTGGCCTTGCAAAAAGCTTTGCCGATGGGGGGATTAACGAATCCTTGTTACAAGATTCTTACCTGCAGGGCATGGATGACCTGCAGCAGTTCAAACGGGACGTTGCCGTTGAGGCTCGGGCTCTCCAGCAAGAAATGTCTGTTCAGGACCCTCAATTCATCACGCCGCCGCCGCCAGTGTCAACCGGCTATCCGACGCTGCCGTCGATCGGGGGAGATGTGCTACGCAGCCGTCAACTTTTGAATAACCTTGGTCCCGGTCTCGATCGATTGCTGATTGATCGATAGAGGCAGATCACTATGTGAGTCTTGCCAAATTAATGTCGCGGCTGGAGACCAGGTGGACTCCGGCCGCCTGCATTTCCGCCAGCGCATCCTGCGAATCGCTGGGGATCAGGTCCACTCCGCGGCACCCATCCTCGATCACATGCGTTTCCAGGCCGAGTGCCACGGCATCCAGAGCCGTGAACTTGACACAGTAATCGGTGGCCAGACCCATAATGTAGACCTCGCCAATGCCCAGGTCCTTGAGGAATCCGCCCATACCTGTCGAGCGACGCTGACCGTTGTCAAAAAAACCGCTATAGCTGTCGATCTCCCGATCAGTCCCTTTTTGAAAAACGTTGCGGATCCGACTGGTTTGCAGCTTGTCAGAAAATGCCGCCCCTGGCGTGTTCTGCACACAGTGAACCGGCCACAAGGTTTGTGGAACTCCGCCCAGTTCAATTGATTCGCCGACTCGCCGCCCGTCATGTTGACTGGCAAAACTCAGGTGATCCGCCGGGTGCCAGTCCTGCGTGGCCAGCACCATTGGGAAATGTTCGATTAATCGATTTGCGACTGCGATCACAGCATCGCCATCGGGCACAGCCAGCGCACCGCCGGGGAGAAAATCGTATTGGATGTCAACGAGAATCAAAGCAGGCATGGGTCTACATCTTTCTTTTGCGTCTAGATCTCAAAGTTAAATCCGGCCTTTAGCAACGCCTTGTAACGGGATTTGTCAAAACGATAGAGTCGGGCCGCACGGTGCGCCACTCCTGATTCGTACTCATCCAGCTCGACGAGGATCTCCATTCCCTGAATTTTTTTGCGAAAATTGCGTTTGTCCAGTTTGCGGTCCAGGATGATCTCGTACATCTGCTGCAATTGTCGCAGCGTAAACTTCTCGGGTAACAGCTCGAATCCAATTGGCTGGTAACGCACCTTGGCCTGTAAACGCTGGAGTCCCGTACGCACAATTTTACGGTGATCAAAGGCCAGCCGGGGCAGTCGGGTGACAGGAAACCATGCCACATTATCGGCATCCGAAGCCGCTTTGGCCTGGTACCTGGACATTTTGACCAGAGCGAACCAGGCCACCGTGATTACCCGGGTCCGTGGATCGCGATCGACTGCGCCGAATGTGTACAGTTGCTCAAGCCACACCCCCCGTAGTCCCGTTTCCTCCTGCAACTCCCGACGCGCAGCCTCGTCCAGGTCCTCGTCCGGCTCCACAAAGCCGCCCGGCAAGGCCCATTGCCCACGAAATGGTTCGCCACCCCGCTGGATCAACAGGATTTTCAGTTGTTCGTCATCCAACCCAAAAACAACGCAATCCACGCTGACTGCGGGCCGCGGATACTTGTATGTGTGGCTCATGCTGACGAGTCCCCGAATCCACGCGCTTCGAGTATCAGTCGCGTCTTGAGGTCAAACAGTTTTTTGTCCAAACCCACCGGATAGCTGTGCGGATTAACGCGACGCCGGATGCCGCCATGGAATTCAGCCAGTTGCGTGCCGGCCCGATCGCGGATGGTTTCAAGGCATTCTGCCGGCGCAGTGCGCTGACCACCCGTCATGACTGAGTGCACAAGTTCCTCTACTTCCAGATCGTCTTCCAGCCGTCGCCTGCGCGTTGCATCCAGCGGATCGACGATCGTGTCGTCAGGTTCGCCTTGCAACTGGTCGTAAATCATGTCTGCCACTGCTTGTCCATCGCGTCGATAGCGACGTACGCCAAGTTGACCGGGGTTGGATGTCTTGATCGTTTGCTCTGACAGCTTGACCCTGGGGATCCATTCACCCGATTCACCCTGAATTGCTGACAACTTGAATACTCCGCCGAGCGCCGGTTGATCAAAGGCGGTTACCAGTCGAGTGCCTACGCCCCACGTTTCGATTTCACTGCCTTGCTGCTTGAGGCTTTCGATGATTGTTTCATCCAGGTCGTTGCTGGCCGCGATGGTGACGTCCTGAAAGCCTGCTTCGTCCAGCATTTTGCGGGCCTGTTTGCTCAGCCAGGCAAGGTCACCTGAATCAAGACGAACTCCCAGCAGCCGTTTGCCAGCCGCTCTCAATTCGTTCGCGACAGTAATTGCATGGCGAATACCTGACATCGTGTCGTACGTATCAACCAGCAAAACACAGTTGTTGGGCATGACCTCGGCGTAGCCGCGGAATGCTTCCAGCTCCGAATCGAAACACATCACCCAGCTATGGGCGTGTGTGCCGCGTACCGGAATGCCATAACGCTTGCCAGCCAACAGGTTGCTGGTCGCTGCGCATCCGCCTACATAGGCCGCCCGACTGGCAGACAAACCTCCGTCTGTTCCGTGAGCACGCCGAAGTCCGAATTCCAGTACCGCGTCGTCGCCGGCGGCTTCGCAAATGCGGGCTGCGCGTGTAGCGATGAGCGTTTGAAAATTGACGAGGTTCAACAGTGGTGTTTCCACGAGTTGGCATTGCAGGATCGGGCCGGTAACCCGCAATATCGGTTGGTTGGGAAACACCACCGACCCTTCGCGAATGGCATCGACGTCACACGAGAAACGCATGTTGCTGAGGTAATCCAGGAAATCAGGCTCGAACAAGGACTGACCATCGTGACCAGTCAGTGTCGCCAGGTAGCCCAGGTCGGAATCGTCAAATCGCAGGTTTTCCAAATACTCCAGCGCCGGTTCCAGGCCGGCTGCGATCGCATAACCTCCGCCAAACGGCAACTGTCGAAAGTACAGATGAAAAGTAGCCTGCTGGTCCGCGCGTCCCAGTCGCCAGTAACCGTAGGCCATGGTCAGCTGATACATATCGGTCAGCAGTGCCAGTGATCGGCTGGTGCTACTCTTTAATTCTGTCACGACGTCTCCTTGGATAGTGTAAATATTACACTAACTTCGACGCAAAGCAAGTGATCCTTGTCGGATTCTCCAGATTCACGGAAAATCGTGCGGCCTGGCGTCTGACATCGCGTGCAATTCCTCACGACCTTAAGCGGCAGGTTTGTTAAATTGAGGGTGTTTTCAGTCCAGCACACCAGTCCGATAGGTAGTTTCATGCAGAGCCGATTCTTTCTCTGGTCGTTGTTGCTTGGTTTGGCAGTTGCCTTGGCAGTTGCCTTGCCGTCGCCATTGGCGTGGGCCCAGGAAACGGAAACGTCTGATGCCGACGCGACGCAGGATGAGCCAACCTTGCTGGACGAGGTCAAGGAACTGATTTCAAAAGGTGAATTGCGCGATGCGGCCGAGTTGGTTGCGGCCGAAATTACCGAGCGGGAGGAGGCCACCGATCCCGTTGTCGCGCAAGAAGCTTGGCAAATGATCATCGCGTCGTTCGTACGGATTCGTAACAATCGCGAAGCATACAAACAGCTGGAAAAGTTGCTCGAATACCAGCTGCGCATCGTTGAGGACGAAAAAGTACAGATGCGTATCACCTCGACGTTGACCACGCTCTCCAACCTGGCAATCCAACTCGATCGACTGGACGACGCGCTGGCCGCCGTGGAGCGGACCATCGAGAAACTGGAACCATTGTGCGATTACAAAGATTCCACGCAGACTCTGGTCCGTCTGACCGGCCTCAAAATGGTCAAGGGCCAGCTGTTAACCCGCGCCGGGAACGACGATGAAGCGCTGGTCATCTACACCGACGAATACAACAAACTCCGGCCGCTGTATGAAGCCGATCCAGTGGACGACGCCGCGGCGGCGATTTACCTGCGGGCCGGTTCGGTATTGATGCGCAGCACCGAAGACACGGAGCTGCAGGACGAACTGTTTCTGGAGCATCAGGACATCGTTACCCGGCGGATGGAGGAAAAACCGGAAAACATGAGCTATGCCGTGCAATACTTCACGGGCATGGCATTCAAGATCAATCGCGATTTGGACTCTGATCCCGAGGGGTGCCTCGAGCTGATCAATGAAGCTCTGCTGGTGGCCGACACAGTCAAAATGGAAAACCCGGACGCCGAACGCGCGCTATCCCCGTACGTCACCGGTTTGATCCGGATGCGCAGTCGTGTCGAAGGTCAGGTGAACGCCAACAATCTGATTGATCAGCCCGCTCCTGAACTTGGTGCAGGTCTATGGATCAACGGCGAGGAGCTGTCACTCGAGGATCTGCGCGGCAAGGTCGTGCTGCTGGATTTCTGGGCGATCTGGTGCGAGCCTTGCGTTGACGCCTTTCCCGATTTGCGACGGTTGCACGATGAGTACGCCGATGACGGACTGCAGATTGCCGGCGTGACCCGCTATTACAATTTCACGTGGGATGAGGAAAACCAGCGGCCGTCGCGATCCGCAGACGCAATTGCACCGGGCGAGGAGAACGAGGTCATAAAGCTGTTTATGGAGAAGTACGAATTGCCCTGGCCTTCGCTGGTGATCGACAAGGATTCCCAGGTTAATGAAGACTTTGGCGTCACCGGAATACCACAGGTCGTCATCATCGATCGCCAGGGCGTGATTCGCATGATCAAGATCGGCTCGCCCGAAGACAAATTCGAATCGATGGAAACGCTAATCAAGGAACTTCTCTCGGCGGAGGACTCTCCGTAATACCCGCGATCCGCCAGCAACAACCTGATGCCTGGTTGAATCCACCACTCGGCAGGTCGTTGTTTTCTGGATAGCCGTGGGGATTGATGTCAGGAATTTCCGTGCGCAGTCATTGTGCAATTTCGGTTGCCAAAGTATTGTCTTAGGAACTTCAATGGTCTCATTGGAGATTATCGTTGCCTCTTCTTAACTGGTTTCTGAGTGACAGGATGCGCATTCTTTTCTTTTTTCTGGTTTGCTTTTTTGGCGGTTCGTTAATTGCTGCTGCATCAATCTATATGATTTCGGCAGATCAAATGGATATCGGCGAATGGATAGCCGGCACGGCAGATACGTCTTCTGAAGCAAATGGACAGCCAGATCAGTTGTTTGGCATTGTTCGCGTTGCGGTGATTCCAGTTTTTTTTGGTTTTGTCAACGCAGCATTGCCGGTTTTTCAGCTGATACGTTGCATGCCGTTAAGGCGTATCTGGAAAATTTCCTGAGAAGGACGGATGGCCCGAACAACGGTTTCATTCGACCGTTTGGGCCGCGAGCGGTCGCGTTTATTCATCACCAGCGGTTTTCCGCGGTGTCACTTGGCCATTGGCAATCGGCAGGCTGCCAGCGAACAGACCGCGAATGACCAGAGTCATGTGACGCGGCTCAAGCTTCTCCCACTCGTCCGAGGGCTGGTGATAATCGCTGTGCAGCGACCCGGCCGAGAAACTGTGGGCAATCACGCCGGCTTGAACAAATGGCCAGTTATCGCTGGCGCGATACAGTCG